>JAWOBS010000330.1:0-2817 GCA_046484145.1 Bacteroidales bacterium | reverse complement strand
AAGTTTTTTATACTAGCCATTTTACAAATTTTTTGTGCAAATTTACTATTTTGTTTATTAAATACGACCCGACAGTAAAAATATACATTAACCTACATTCTCATAAAGATCAGTCAAAGTCAATCATCTCTATTTCAAAAAAAAGGACTTGGTTAGGCGGCAGTCCGCTATATCCGGGATAAGGGCCATATCCAAGTGCAGAAGGTATTAGTAACATACCAGCAGCACCACGGTTAAATTTCGGCACTCCATATTGCCATCCAAGTATAGTGTTTTTCAAATAAAAATCACCTGTACTTAGAGGTTGAAAAACAATTACTTTATCATCTTTATCAAGGTAAAAGCCCATATTTTTTATTTGCACGAATGATTCTGAGCTGGGATACCCACCAACACCCTCCGTGTCAATCACATAAAAAACTCCTGTGTCATCAACTTCATGAGCATCAAGGTTGTTATCTTTAATAAATTCCAAGATTATTTCCCTGTCCTTTTCGGCCTGGTATTCGGGATCATCTTTATCACAAGCAGAAAACAACAATAAAAATACTACAATAAAGGACGAGTAAAATCCTGATTTTAATAAACAGAAAAAAACATTATTCATGAGCATGCAAATTTTAAAATAACAACAGGCACATCAAATATTAACAAGCGGAATTTGTTATTAAAATATTTAAAAGTGATTGCAGAATTATTTTACAAAATTACTATTTTTTAAGTACAAAAAAAAGCCTGACAAATGCCAGGCTTTCAACATAAAACATTATTAATCATTAATCAACATTATCGTGCAGAAAAGAATTATTAGATTTAATCTGCACCACCTTATTATTACTTTCTTTTAACACATACCTTGATATTTGTGATTCAGAGCTTTGCGGTACTTTACTAAGCTCAACTTTTCTTCTAATGAAGGCGGGCTGTTTTTCAAGTTCTGCAAGTCCTTCAGGAGTTTTCAATTTAAGGCTCAGCTCTCTCAGTTTTTGTTCTCTTTCTTTTGCTTTGATATCCATTTCTTCTTTCGAAACAGAATCATATTCTTCCTGTGAATTTTCATCGATTCTGGTATCGGGATTATTGGTTGTTCCCGGCTTAACATCATCTTGTTTAAAGGAAGGATCTTTAGAAGTTTTCACATCAAAATCAAAGATATAATTATTGCTATCCGGGGAGTTGCTTTTATTTTCAGCTTTATTGCCGGACTTTTTAATAAGCTTCATCCCTTCAACTTCATCAATTTCTTGATCAGCAGCACTTGAATCATTCTCCACAGTATTTGTTTTGGATTTTTCATTAAGTGGGATTACTACTTTTTTTGGTGCCGGCTTGCTAAGTTCATAGCCAAGGTCGGCATTTTGTCCAAAACCGGTTGCCACTACTGTGACATTTATCTTTTTACCAAGGGAATCATCTTTACCTAATCCCCAGATGATATCAGCAGCTGAACCGGCTTCTACCTGGATATATTCAGTAATTTCAGTAATTTCATCCATTAATATTTCTTCCTGACCGGAAGTAATATTAAGTAAAATTTTATTTGCTCCTTTAATATTATTATCGTTTAGCAGCGGGGATGCGAGAGCCATTTCAACAGCTTGTTCAGCACGTCCTTCGCCTTCGGCGCTTCCGCTACCCATAATAGCAACACCACTATCTGACATAACTGTTCTGACATCCGCAAAATCCACATTAATATTACCGGTCAGGGTAATAATCTCAGCAATACCTTTTGCGCCGGTAGCCAGGACGTTGTCAGCTTTAGCAAATGCTTCGCTAAAAGACATATTCCCGTATAATTCTCTTAACTTATCATTACAAACTATAAGGAGAGTATCGACATGCTCTTTCATTTCACTAATGCCTTCTTCAGCTTGTTGTCTTCTTTTCCTTCCTTCCCATGAAAAAGGGATAGTAACTATTCCCACAGTAAGTATACCAAGTTCTTTGGATGCTTGAGCAATAATGGGCGCTGCACCGGTTCCAGTGCCACCTCCCATTCCTGCGGTAATAAAAAGCATTTTTGTATTTTTGCTCAAAGACTCCTTAATCATATCAACATCTTCAATAGCAGCATTTCTTCCAACAGATGGAATGCTTCCTGCTCCACGGCCTTCTGTAAGATTAACACCAAGTTGAATCTTATTCGGCACCGGGCTTAAATCGAGAGCTTGCGCATCAGTATTACAGACTACAAAATCAACACCTTGAATACCAAGCTTAAACATATGATTGACAGCGTTACTTCCGCCGCCACCTACGCCAAGAACTTTAATTATCGATGACTGGTTTTTAGGCAGATCAAATTTTATCATAACCGCATATTTTTTCTGGTTCGAAAGTAATTAATTATTATTTTATATTTTCCTTTGCAACTAATGATTTATCAACAGTTTTTAATGCTTTTTTGTTAATAAACCCTTCTTTAATTTATTTATAATCTTCAGATAAAACAGAGTTATACAGTTCCATCATCATCAAAAAACTGCTTGCCTTTTGCGATGATTTTATCAAAAAAGCTGCCGGTTCTTTCTTTTTTAGTGGAATGAGTGCTATTGCCAGCGCTTTTCTTCATAATATCGGCATATTGGAAACCTTGAATAACTAATCCTACGCCGGTTGCATGCATTGGGCTGCCAATTTCGCCACTTGGAATTTTAGCCAGATGTTCATTAGGATATCCTATCCTGGTATCGAATCCGGTTTTAAACTCAGTAAGTTGTGCAACATGCTTCAGTTGGCTCCCACCTCCTGTGAGGACAAATCCTGCAATCATTTTATTATCATATCCGAAACATTTTATGTCGTACAAAACAT
>JAWOBS010000328.1:0-4304 GCA_046484145.1 Bacteroidales bacterium | reverse complement strand
ACAATAAGGCCCTATTGAGCTGCTTCCATAGATTTTAGCGTTTATTCTGATCTTTGTTCCTTCGCTGATTCCAACCGGGCCACGTATAACAGCACCGTCCATAATATGAACATTTTTACCAATATAAACAGGGCCTTCAGAAGCATTAATTATAGCGTTTTCAATAATTGCTCCCTCTTCAATAAAGACATTTTCACTACAAATAACTTTAGCATACTTTCCTGGATCTGCTGAATTACGGCCGGCGCTTAATAATTCAAAATCATCTCTTATTGCTTGTTCATTAAGCACAATGATATCCCACAAATGGGTAACTTGCTGCACATCACTTTTTGTTTCAAGTGGAGAAACTCCCTCCATTACTTCGAGGTCAAAGTTTTCAATATCCTCAGCTTTAAGTCGTAATGCAATAATAACATCACCACTTACTAAAGTTTGATTTGGCTTTAACTGTCCAATTTCTTCAATTAGTGTTTTATTCGGGAAAAAATTTCCATTAATAAGAATATTATCTGCTTCTTTAACCAGGGGATATTTTTCACTTAAATACTGCTCCGTAAGTGAAGAAGTTTTACAGTTCAAATATTTTTCCCACTTTTCCCGAATTGTTAAAATACCAACTCTAATATCAGCTAATGGACGAGTAAATGTGAAAGGGAGTAAGTGATCACGAGCTTGATCTCCATAAATTATGTAATTCATCTTGTTATTTTTTTGGGGTCAATATTTAATCGGCTAAAGATATTACTTTTTTTTAAAAAAAAAGCCCTTTTAAAAGGGCTTTTTTCAACTAATTTGATATTTTTTTATTACTCTTTTTTATCAAGATGCTTTTTATATTTTGACCTAAACTTATCAACTCTACCAGCAGTGTCAACAAGTTGCTGTTTACCAGTATAAAAAGGATGTGATGTATGAGAAATCTCAACTTTAATTAAAGGATACTCTTTGCCATCTTCCCATTTAATTGTTTCTTTACTGTTAGCTGTGGAGCGAGTAAGAAAAGCATATTCGTTTGACATATCTTTAAAGACGACGAAACGATAATCTTTGGGATGGATATCTTTTTTCATTTATAATTTAATTTAATTATTATGTAATACTGTTTACTTTCACATTTTTAAGACTGCAAAAGTAGTAATTATTTAAAAAACTACCAAATCATATTAAAAATAATGCAATCCAAAAGAAGCCGGGCAGACTTTATCCTTGTTAATCAATGTATTACGCCAAAATAAAACACTATTCAAGTGTATGAACAACTAATCCACTTCTAAGCTTAGGTTCAAACCAGGTAGTTTTTGGTGGCATAATATTATCTGTATCTGCTATATCAATAAGTTGCTTCATAGTAACAGGATACAAAGCAAAGGCCACCTCCATCTCACCGCTGTCAACTCTTTTTTTCAACTCACCAAGGCCTCTGATACCACCAACGAAATCAATTCTTTTATCTGTACGCAGGTTCTTTATTCCTAAAATATCGTCAAGTACATATTTGGAAAGAACTGTCACGTCAAGCACACCAATTGGGTCATTATCATCATAAGTATGATCTTTTGCATTTAGCGAGTACCATTCTCCATCCAGGTACATACTAAAATTATGTATACTGTTTGGCTTATACTCTTCCTTGCCGATCTTTACAACATCAAAATCTTTATTTAGTTTTTGTAAAAACTCTTCTTTTGACAGGCCGTTAAGATCTTTAACAACCCTGTTGTAGTCAATAATAGTAAGCTGGTCATCAGGAAAAAGCACAGACATAAAGAAGTTATATTCTTCCTGGCCAGTATGCTGTGGATTAGCATTTTTCTTTTCAGCACCAACTAATGCGGCAGCAGCTGTCCTGTGGTGGCCATCAGCAACATAGAAATATTTAACTTCTCCAAATAAACCTTCCAGCTTTTTAATTATATCGTCATTATCTATAACCCAAAACTTGTGTCCAAAGCCATCATCAGCAACAAAGTCGTAAATAGGATCATTTTTAACAATTCCCTCTACAATTCCGTCAATTTCTTCTTTTGCCGGATAAGTAAAAAACACCGGCTCTGCATTTGCATTCAGGGTTCTGACATGCTTCATCCTGTCTTCTTCCTTGTCAGGGCGAGTAAGTTCGTGTTTTTTAATAATATTATTCAGATAATCTTCAACCCCGGCGCAACCAACGATACCATACTGGATTTTATCACCCATAGTTTGAGCGTAAATATAATACTTTGGTTTTTCATCCTGTTTCAGCCAGCCATTATCAATAAACTTTTCGAAATTTTCCTTTGCTTTTGCATAAACCTGGGGTGAATACAAATCAATATCTTCAGGAAGTTCAATTTCGGGTTTTACAACTCTCAAAAAACTATACTTATTATCGCCTGCCTCAATACGGGCTTCCTTTGAATTTAAGACATCATAAGGCCTTGAAGCAAGGTCTTTTACAATTTCAGCCGGTGGGCGATAGCCCTTAAATGGTTTTAATATTGCCATATTTGTGTGTAATTTATAATTAAACTTATTTTACATGATAAAACAAGTGTGGGCGATTAACCTACAGATTAGAAAAATCACCCTGCACTTAAGTATTTTCTATTTCTTTAAAACTAATTCACTTTAAAAGTTGTATCACCTTTTTCCAGGAACCCAACAATCTGATTTGCAGCAGCAATACCGGCATTTATATTAGCCTCAGAAGTTTGCGCTCCCATTTTCTTTGCTGTAAACAATACTCTACCTTCAAATTTCTCCTGGAAATCAACGATCTTATCAGGAGCAATATCAGACAAATAATGAACATCATTTCTTTCGTCCATTAGCTTAAGAAGATCATCTTCATGGATTACTTCTTTCCTGGCAGTATTAACAAGCACAGCATTTTTTGGCATATTAGAAAGCAATTTGTAATTTATAGACTGCTTGGTTTTTTCATTAGCCGGAATATGAAGAGATATATATTGACAGGTTTTATATAATTCCTCAACCGAGTCTATTGCTTTAACGCCGTCTTTTTCAATTTCTTCGTTCTTAACAAAAGGATCAAAAGCATAAACATCCATGCCAAAGCCTTTAGCAATTAATGCCACGTATTTACCAACATTCCCATATGCATGTATCCCTATTTTTTTTCCTCGTAATTCACTGCCGGCCTTGCCATTAAACCCGTTCCTGATAAGATAAAGCATCATTGCAAAAGCCAGTTCAGCAACTGCATTAGAATTTTGTCCTGGAGTATTCATTGCAACAACGTCATTTTTTGTGCATGCATCCAGGTCAATATTATCATATCCGGCGCCTGCCCTGACAATAATCTTAAGATTTTTCGCTGCATTAATAACCTCTTGAGTTGCTTTATCACTTCTGATAATAAGAGCATCAACATCAGCAACTGCTTCTATAAGTTGAGCAGGTTCTGTATACTTTTCTAATAAAATTGTTTTATAACCGGCTTTGTCAAATACACCTTTTATCCCGTCAACTGCAGCAGGAGCAAAAGGCTTTTCTGTTGCTATTAGTGCTTTTTTCATATGTCTGTTGTTTTAGTGATGGGTGATGAGTGATCGATAATGGGTGATCGGTGATCGGTGATGTGCACCACAGTTCTAATTCAAACATTCACCTCATTAGCAATTACAGCATTAATATTACTCATCAAACATCATTTATAAATTTATAATTATATGCCTTTTCGTAAAAGTTCATTATGTATTTTTCGGATTATTTCACATATCTTTTATGATGAAACTTGTATAATAAAACTTTTAAAGGCTTCTTTATTTATCTTTTACTAAATTATTTTTTATGCTTACTTTCAAATTCCTTCATGACATCAACTAAAGCTTCTACACTCTCTTTTGGTAATGCATTATATGTTGAAGCTCTGAATCCGCCAACAGAGCGATGTCCTTTTAGTCCAACCATGCCTTTTGAACCGGCAAACTCAAGAAACTCGCTTTCAAGTTCTTTGTATTCTTCTTTCATAACAAAGCAAATATTCATAAGAGAGCGAGATTCTTTTTCTGCTGTTCCAACGAATAATTCATTACGTTCAATCTCATCATATAAAACTGCAGCTTTTACCTTATTCATTTCATGCATTTTTTTAACACCGCCAATTTTCTTCAACCAGCGTAAAGTTTCCATACAGGTATATATTGGCAGGCATGGAGGAGTATTGAACATGGATTCTTTTTCAATATGTGTTTTATAATCCAACATTGTAGGTATTTCTCTTTTAACCTTACCTAAAACATCTTCTTTGATAATAACAAAAGTCACACCGGCAGGGCCAAGATTTTTCTGTGCTCCGC
>JAWOBS010000319.1:0-3007 GCA_046484145.1 Bacteroidales bacterium | reverse complement strand
GGGTGTCCGAAAACTAAAAACTAAAAGTGAAAAAACTAAAAATGAAAGTGGGACTTCCGCTTCGCTATAGCTTTTAACTTTTAGTTTCTCAGTGTTTCTTAAAGTTTGTTTTTTACGCGTTGTATTCTCGAATTTTATAACCAAATAGAACACTGTTGACACGTATTAGGTTGATTATCACAGATTAGTGTTTTTTGTTATCTTTGCGAACCTCGGCGATTCTTAGCGGTTCTTAGCGTAATAGTTTTTAGCTGTTACGCAGAGATACGCAAAGGTTTTCGCAGAGTTCCGCAGAGAAAAGTGACAAAACCATACCCGACATCTGCCTCGTTTAAAAATTATTAGGTTATATATAAAATTTTGCTCAATTTTGCCCTAACAATATTATAAAACATAAAACCATATACAATATGCCAAATATATCAGAAAAAGGGCACATGATGCCTGAATCGCCGATTAGGAAACTGGTTCCTTATGCTGAAGCAGCGAAAAAGAGAGGAGTAAAAGTCTATCATTTGAATATTGGACAGCCTGATATTCCAACTCCACAAAGCATGATTGACGCAATGCGTAACTTAGACGTTAAGGTTGTTGAATACAGTCATTCAGCAGGTTTTCTATCATATCGTGAAAAGCTTTGCACCTATTATGCAAAGCATGAAATAAATATAGAGCCTGACGATATTATTATTGGTGCAGGAGCTTCTGAAGCAATTCTTTTTGCATTTCAAACCTGCCTTAATCCCGGTGATGAGATAATCATCCCTGAACCATTTTATGCTAATTATAATGGCTTTGCAATAAGTGCAGGTGTAAATGTTAAACCTATAAAATCAACTATTGATGATGGTTTCGCATTACCGCCTATCTCAGAGTTTGAGAAGGCTATTACTCCTAAGACAAAAGCTATTATGGTGTGTAATCCAAATAATCCTACCGGATATTTGTATTCCAAAGAGGAATTGGAAGTTTTGCGAGAAATAGTTAAGAAGTACGATTTGTTCTTATTTGCAGATGAGGTTTATCGTGAGTTTTGTTATGAAGGAGCTATTCATTATTCTGTGATGAATCTTAAAGGAATAGAAAATAATGTTGTCTTGTTTGATTCCGTTTCTAAGCGTTATAGTGCTTGTGGAATTAGAGTCGGAGCAATTATTTCCAGGAATAAAGAAGTGATGAAGACAGCAATGAAGTTTGCCCAGGCTCGTTTAAGCCCGCCATCCCTGGGACAGTATGCAGCTGAAGCAGCAATTGACACACCGGATTCTTATTTTACCGAGGTTATTGAAGAGTATTTAGCTCGTCGTAATACCGTTGTTGAAGCTCTGAATAAAATACCCGGAGTAGTTTGCCCTAACCCCAAAGGTGCGTTTTATGTTACAACAAAGTTGCCAATTGACGATTCTGATAAGTTTTGTCAATGGCTTTTGGAAGATTTTAATTATGAAAATCAAACTGTTATGTTTGCACCGGCAACCGGTTTTTATTCAACGGTCGGCTCAGGGAAAGACGAAGTAAGAATATCTTATGTGCTAAATGTGGATGATCTTAAAAAGTCTATGAAGTGCCTTGAAGAAGCTCTTAAAGTATATCCCGGCAAAACAGTTTAGAAAGTTTGTTATAGAAATTTGTTAAGAGTTCAAATTTGGCTTTGCCTATAATTTGAACTCTTTTTTTTATGCTTTCACTGCCAGTATTGTAACATCGTCAACCTGGTCATTTTTGTTTTTCCAGTTTTCAAAAGTATTGTTTATAATTTTCTTTTGTTTGTCCAGTGGCTTGTCAGAAACATCTAATAGCAATTGTACTAACCTTCTTCTTGTAAAACGTTTGTATTCATCTCCACCAAACTGATCCTGAAATCCATCTGTAGCAAGGTAAATGATGTCCCCTTTATTAAATTCCAACTTTTGTTCTGTAAAAGGCTTTATTTTCTTATGAGATGCAATTGGCTGTTTGTCAGCTTGTATGGTTTTTAGTTTTTTGTCCTTGGTAACAATTATAAGTGGATTTTTGGCTCCCGAGAAATGTATCATATTATTTGCGTTATCCCAAACACACAGTGACATATTTATACCTTCACTCTGGTCTGCAAAACGCCCTTTTTGTTGTAATGCCTCGATAACTGAATCGCGCATAAGGTTTAATATTTCGTTGGGGCGTGTTACACCTTTTTTAGTAATAATTTCATTTAAAAATGACAATCCCAGCATGCTCATGAATGCACCGGGAACACCATGTCCCGTGCAATCCGCCACAGCAAATACTGTGAGGTTTTTCACTTTGCTCACCCAATAGAAATCACCTGATACAATCTCCTTGGGTTTGTATAAAATAAAATACTGCTCCAGTATATTACTTATATTTTCGGTGGATGGCAGCACTGCACCTTGAATAACTCTTGCGTAATTTATACTATCTGTGATCTTTCGATTTTGATTTTCTATTTGTTTCTTTTGCGAAAAAACCATATCACGCTGTGATGTTATTTCGTCTTTTTGTGCTTTTATTTCTTCATTTGCTTGCTCAAGCAAATTGTTCTTTTTCTTAATAGAATCATGGCTAATGCGCTTTTGCCTGTATGCGTATAAAACAAATATTATCAGTAAAAAAAGAAGGCTGACTGATATACCCAGAAAATAGTGTATAATCCTTTGTTTTTGATTGTATGTTTCTTGTTGTGCAATAATCAATTTTTGGTTCTCAATCTCTTGTTCCTTTTTTGTAGTTTCATATTTAGTCTGCATTTCAGCAATAGCATTTGTTTTTTCTTCACTGAATAAACTGTCATTCGTCTGAATAAATAGTTTTGCATATTCATAGGCTTTTTTAAAATCCCCCAAACCGCTGTATGCTTCATGAAGATGGTGATATTGAGGATTTTCCTGCCTGATCGACTTTGTGCTTTTTGCAATTTCTAATGCTTCTTTTGAAAGTTCAATCGCTTTTTGATAATGTGTTTTTTTAGCCTGAGTGTCTGATGAATTTCTGCCATAAACAATTTGAA
>JAWOBS010000281.1:0-5258 GCA_046484145.1 Bacteroidales bacterium | reverse complement strand
CATCAACTCCTACTCTTATATTAGGCCTGGATAGCGCACCACAGGCAGGAGACACTTTCAATGTGGTTCGGGATGAACAAGAAGCTCGTTCATTGACAAACAAACGTCAACAATTAATTCGTGAGCAGGGATTAAGAACAACAAAACATATTACTCTTGATGAAATTGGCCGAAGAATAGCGATTGGTGATTTTAAAGAATTGAATATTATTGTTAAAGGTGATGTTGATGGCTCTATTGAAGCTCTAAGTGATGCTATGCTTAAGCTTTCTACCGAACAAGTGCAGGTTAACATTATACATAAGGCGGTTGGTTCTATAACAGAGGGCGATGTATTGCTTGCATCCGCTTCTAATGCAATTATTGTTGGCTTCCAGGTAAGGCCATCGCTCGCAGCAAGAAAGCTTGCGGAACACGAGCAAATTGATATCAGAATGTATTCCGTTATTTATAATGCTATAAACGAAATCAAGTCTGCTATCGAAGGTATGTTATCGCCGGAAATAGAAGAGAAAATAATTGCCAACCTTGAAGTGAGGGAAACATTTAGAATTACTAAAGTTGGAACTGTTGCTGGATGTAAAGTGTTGGACGGTAAAATTTATCGTAATTCCCAGATTAGGGTTATTCGTGATGGAATTGTTGTTTATACAGGATATCTTGGTTCTCTTAAAAGATTCAAGGATGATGTTAAAGAGGTTTCTTCAGGATACGAATGTGGCCTTAATATTGATAAATTTAACGATATTAAAGTAGGTGACATTATTGAAGCTTTTGAAGTTGTTGAGATAGCCAGGAAACTGTCATAGCCACCTGATTTTTTTCTTTTTCGCTGTTATAATCATTTGTTTCACATAAAAACATTATAAAATGATTAACGTCCAGGTAAACATTGACAACATTAAAGATTTGGTCTCGGAAAATGAGATCAAATTGTTCAAAAAAGAAGTAAACCTTCATTACAAAAAGATTTACCAAAAAACCGGGAAAGGGAAAGAGTTTTTAGGATGGGTAAACCTTCCTTCAGAAATCGATGAAAGGCTTATTGAAAATATTGAATCTGATGCAAAAGCTTTGCAAGAGGTTAATGATATTGTTGTTGTAATTGGCATAGGCGGTTCTTACTTAGGATCAAAAGCTGTGATTGATGCACTTTCACATAATTTTGACAATTTTGTTGACCCCGAAGAACGAAAAGCTCCCGTTATGCTTTTTGCAGGACAAAACCTTGATGAGGATTATATGTCTGATCTGATAAGTATTCTGGATTCGAAAAACTATTCACTTATAGTAATATCAAAATCCGGAACTACAACAGAACCTGCTATTGCTTTCAGAGTACTAAAACGCCATATAGAGAAAAAGTATGGAAAGGAAAGAGCTAAGGATAGAATTATTGCTATAACGGATAAATCTAAAGGAGCTTTAAAACAACTTGCCGATAGTGAAAACTATAAGACCTATGTTATTCCTGATGATGTTGGCGGCAGATATTCTGTATTAACACCTGTGGGATTACTACCCATAGCCGTTGCAGGTTTTGATATAAGGAAGTTTATTATAGGCGCAAAAAGGATGCAGGATTATTTAAAAGAGGAAAAGGATATATTGAATAATCCTGCCACTCTCTACGCCATCGCAAGAAATATTCTTTACCAGAAGGGCAAAACTATTGAAATTTTGGCTGGTTATAACTCTTCAATGTCAAATGTAATTGAATGGTGGAAACAGCTTTTTGGCGAAAGTGAAGGGAAAGAAAACAAGGGGATTTTTCCGGCCGGCGTAACCTTTACCACAGATTTACACTCAATGGGTCAGTACATTCAGGAAGGGCTTAGAAATATATTTGAAACAACAATTTCTGTTGAAGAATCAAAGCATACGGTTTCTATCCCTGAAGATACAGATAATGTTGATGGATTGAATTATCTCTGTAAAAAGTCATACAATTATGTTAATAAGATGGCTGAAAAAGGTACGCGGCTTGCTCATGTTGATGGGGGAGTTCCGAATATTATTATTTCCATGCCATTAATTACCGAAGGCAATCTAGGTGAGCTTCTTTACTTTTTTGAAATGTCATGTGCTTTGAGTGGATATATTCTGGGTGTTAATCCATTTGATCAACCCGGCGTTGAGGCCTACAAGAAAAACATGTTTGGGCTTCTTGAAAAGCCCGGCTTTGAGGATCTTTCAAAAGAGTTAAAAGAAAGATTGTAGTTTTAATGTCCTGATTGATTATACTAAAGATAAAGATTATAGTTTTTATAAATCCAAGCCATATTATTGAGGCCCGAAGTATATCTGTATCTGTAATATTTCCATATCACCACCTTGCGGATAAATGCTAATCCAATTTCCTTTATCGCTAATCCACCTCCTCTGGTTGCTGATATCTATTTTTAGATCCTGAACACCTGTATCTCCACCAATGGTAACAGTGAAGCCACCATGTCTGGATTGATCTTTACCATAATTTACAAATAAGCGGATGTTTTTGTTACTTAGATTTTCTGCCTTAACCATTAAATAACTACCTGTGCGTCTTCTGTCAAAAGGCACAAAATAATATCTTTTTTCATTGTTGTTTTTAATGACCTCTCGTACATTTGATACATCCATAAAACCTCTGTTATAAAAGGCATTCATTTCACTACTCATGGCAAGAAGCTCATTTATTTCAATAATTCTTTTTTGCGGATAATCTTCATTTGACCTGATACTAAGAGCTTCCTGGTAGGAGTCTCTCGCCTGAAAGAATTGTCTTTGTGTGAAATATCTGTCAGCCTCTTCTATTGCTGCGTTATATGAAGCCGATTCCCCAACCTGGCTGCTGATTATTCTTTCAATTTCTGCTAACTTATCCTTTGGATATTTCTCATTAGGTTTTATTTCTAATGCACGCCTGTATGAATCTCTTGCCCTTATATAATTTTCAAGCCTGAAATATTTATCACCATCACTTATGGCATCTTTATATGTTTGCTCAACACCTAAAAGCCTGGCAAGTATACGGTCAATTTCAGCAATTCTTCCTTTTGGGTATGCTTCATCAGGCTTTAGCTCCGAGGCTGCCTCATAAAGGCCTTTTGCCCGTTGATAGGCTCTGTTTAAAAATAATTTATCAGCATTTGAAATTGCTTCCCGGTATTCTTCATTAATTCTGTTTTGTTCGGCAATAAGATTATTTATCATTTCAATCTGCTCTTTCGGGAAGGCCTCATTTGGTTTTAGCTCAATAGCATTTTCATATAAGCTGATAGCCCTGTTATAATTGTTTTCATTAAAAGCCTGCTGTGCCTCCTCTATTAAAGTATTGTATTGTTCATCAACGGATTTCCGCTGGGCAAGGATAGAGTTAATTTCCGAAATACGGCTTTTTGGGTATTGCTCAGACGGCTTTAAATCTGAAGCAGTTTGATAAAAGCCGATAGCTGATTCATAAGATTTTTGGTTAAAGGCATTATCCCCCTGGGTAATTGCTTCATTATACTTGCGCTCTATTTCTTGCTGATTAGAAAGCATTCTTTCAGCTTCAGCTATTTTACCTGCAGGATAAGATTCGCCCGGCCTTATTGATAAAGCTTCCCGATATTTACTAATAGCTTGGTTATAGTTTTCCGAATTAAAAGCAATATCACCATCATTAACAGCTTTATTGTATTTTTCTTCAGTGTCCAAATCTGCTAGAATTCTGTCTATTTGTGATATTTTATCTTTAGGATATACTTCATTGGGCTTTAATTCCAGTGCCCTTTGATAAGAGTCTCTGGCCGATGAATATTCTTTATTTTCAAAAGCTTTGTCGGCAAATTCTATAGTGTTTGCATATTGTTCTTCTATACTTCCTAATTTTTCAAGGATGTCATTGATTTCATTAATTCTTTGTCTTGGATAGGCTTCGTTGGGTTTTAGCCTTATTGCTTCATTATAACTTGCTAAAGCATCATTATAATTTTCATTATTGAAATTATTATCAGCATTTTGAATGGCTATATTATATTTCTCGTCAATCTCTCTGCTGTTAAGAATTTGATTGATTTCATTTATTCTTTGAGCCGGATATCTTTCATTAGATTTTAAATTTAATGCTTCCTGGTAGTTGCTTCTTGCTTCATTTAGTTCATCCTTTTCAAAAGCTGCATCAGCTAATTGAATAAATTCATTATACCTGGCGTTCAGTTCTGCCCTGTTCATCAAAATATTGTTAATCTTGTTCTGCATCTCCCTTGGGTATTCCTCGTCGGGAAAAATCTCTGAAGCAGTTCTAAAAGAACTCAATGCATTATTATAATTGTTTTCATTGAAAGCAGCATCTCCGGCTTCAATTGCTCTGTCGTATCTTCTTTGTTTATCGGCGAGCTCTCTTATCAGCCTGTCAATCTCAGCAATTCTTTCTTTAGGGTAGGTTTCGGTCGGTTTCAGTCCTGAGGCTTGTCTGAATGCTTCCAGCGCGGACTCGTATTCCTTTTTATCAAAAGCTGTCTCCCCTTGTTCTATAAAGCTGTTATACTGTTCTTCTCTTTGTTGAACTGTTAATAAATACTTATTAATAGTCTCAACTCTTTCCCTTGGATGCTTTTCATCCGGCTTATAAGATAATGCTTCCTGATAAAACTCCAGTGCATTCTCATAGTCTAGCACCCTGTAATAATTGTCAGCTTTTTCAATAGCTTCATTATATAATCTTTCCTTCTCTCTGAGTTCAGCCAGGATTGTGTTTAACTCGTCAATTCTTTTTTTAGGATATTCTTCATCTGGTTTTATTTCTGTTGCCTGTTTATAAAAACCAAGTGCTGTTCTGTATAGCGAAGAGTTATAAGCTTCATCTGCTTTCGTAATCAGTTCATTATAGTTACCGGATAATTGACGATACTGAGTTTGTTTATTGCGGGCATTATTGATTTTTGCCTGTATGCTCTCATCACCGGGACTTAGCTGCATGGCTTCAAGATATTTTTCCTGGGCTTCTTCAAATTTATTTTCTTCAAGTAGTTTGTCAGCTTCTGCTATAATATCATTTATTTGCCTGTCCCTGGCATCTTTTTGCGCTAATAGGTCATTAAGCTGATTTATTCTGTCAATTGGATATTGCTCATCCGGAAAAATTGCTGAAGCGGCAACATAACTTTCCCTTGAGGTGCTGTATTCTTGATTATTAAACTGATTATCTGCTTGTTGAATCAGTCGGTCATAGTTTTGTTTTTTTCTAAGATAAGTTTCAACATCTCTTTTCAGGCTGTTTGCTGTTTCCAGCC
>JAWOBS010000221.1:0-3074 GCA_046484145.1 Bacteroidales bacterium | reverse complement strand
GTTTTTATGATGGTTTTCGTCTATTTCAATATGAATTTGTAACTGTGGAAAATAAATATCTGTTAATGCTCTTCCTTCTGGTCGTTTTACATATTGTTGAGTCACAAGTTTTATTGTCAAATCATTTAATAAATGCCAAATACGGGTAGTCACATAATGTTCGTACCGTTTTTTTCTTGCTCTTGATAATTGCCTTGCTATATAATCTAATTTATCCATTTTAGTTTATTTGAATGTTCTTTGTTTTCGGCTTGCATTACCCACAACGGTGGGCGGTATACACTGTGCGGCATTACTCCACACAATCTTTTAGCTCCACCACACCGCTAATTTAATGATGTTCAGTTTAATTACCAAATCTGCCGCCGCATGGTGTATGACCGCCTGTTAGCCCCATGTGCATTATTCTTCAATCCTTTTTATAAAGCTATCAACACTTTCAGTCCATTTTACATAGGTCTGCTTGTCAGTTGGAAAATGTGCCCCATCAAAGTTTTGATAGTCCTTTTTTTCTGACTTTATTTTCTTAAAAGTCTTTTTCGTATAATAGTTTGGAGTCATTTTATCTTGCTCAGGTTGGCACACCAAAACTGGTTTCTCATAGTTCTCATGTTTCATATCTGGCTTAGATTGAGTTACCAAACTGGTTGCCCCTCTCAAACTTATCAAAGTCCCTGCTTGTGGGTCAGTTTTCAGCAAATTGTTAAATTCCATGCTATCCGTCAAGGTGTCATAAGAAACAAAATAATATGTCTTTAATCGTAACTTACCAAACAGAGCTGATGAAAGTTTAAGAAATGGCATCATTGGATAAGTCAACCTTTTTGTGTTTGTTTCCTTATTCATAAATTCCCTGTCGGCAAAATCCCACAAACACCAGCATATTAGTCCGTCAGCACAATTATATCTCACATCAGTCGCATAGGCTAAAGGTCCTCCCATACTTGCTCCGCCTAAATATACTTTACCTTTAAAAATACTCTTTGCATAATCAACTGTATCTTTTAAATTTTGCAAATGGGCATTCCAAGTAAAATCACCTTTCAACCTATTGTTATAACCGTATCCTTCTAAATCTGGTGCTATGATGTTATATCCCTTTTCATATAATGGTATCAGGAAAGGCAGTAAAACTCTTGCATATCCAGCAATACCATGTGAAAAAACAATTGTTGGTTTAGTTAAATCAACGTTTTTGTAAATTTCTATATTGATTTTTCCTTTTACAGAATCAATTTGTTTAACCTCAACATATTTTTCCCATTTATCAATCAGTTCTGCACCAAACCAATTAATCATGTAGTTCTTCCAAAAATCTTTGTCTGAATATTCTATTTTCATTTCTTTCTTCATGTTGTGTTTCGGTTTTCTTGCATTGGGGCTAACGTTCCGCAAATATGATTAGTTGCGGATTGCGTGGCACTTTCCTGTCGAAAAGCACCAAGGCTGATGCGAGTGAAAATGCTGATTGTCAGCACCGAAACCGCAATTAATTATATTTTGCTGTTACAAGCCGTTTTTTATTATTTTTATCATTATTACTTGTTCTTTATATCTGAATCTGACAAACAATAAACCATTGGGTGCACCCGATAAATCAATTTTTTGATTTAAAACCGTGGACTTTTTCAATATTCGGCCGTCAATTGAATAAATGCTGTATTCATGACCATTAAATGATTTATCTTCAATCCAGACTTCATTACCCGCTGGATTTGGATAAAGGTTAATATTGATATCAAATTTACTTTCATTACTAACAGTGTTGGTGCTAAACTGCCTTAGCCAATGCTCAATAATATTGAAAATATCCTCGCTGTTTCTATCTTGCATTAGTAAATGGCTATTGCCAAAAACTAAAGAATCTTCTGGTAGTGAAACAACATCAGCTACTCCACCAGCATTCTGAAACAGAACTGCTGCCGCCTCTGTAGCCAACTTTCTGTTCGTTTGATTTCGTGAATCTATGTAGTCGCCATAAACGCCAAACATGTGTAATCCATCTAAATCAGGAAAGTCATCAGCATCAGGTGGACCGGCAGGTTCTATCAGAATAAGGCCATTTACTTGTTGTTTCTTTTGTCGGGCTGCAGTTACGGCTCTGCTAGCTCCGGCACTATGTGCAATCAACCAGACTTTCCTTTCTGTTGTATCAACAACAGCTTGTATAGCATCTGAATAACTCTCATTGGATGTGCCTATATACGGATAGTTTTGTGCAAATACATTAAAAGAATCAGTAGGGAAGAGAGCATCAGGATAGGGGTTGCCTTGCGAAGCTCCAAATCCCCATCTTCTCCAAATATCACTCTGCCAACCTTGTTCAGATCCGGGTGTGGCCTGTTTACCATCGACTGGTACTGTATAAGGCTCTACAAATCCACCCGTTGCAAAATCATACCTTGGATCGTTTACCATATATACATCGTATCCTTTGTCAGCAAATAACTCTGCCCAACCTTTTCTGCCATCGGGCGTAGTGACATAAATATAAGTTGATAAGTTAGCACCGGGTACCATAACTACGGCTGCATTTTCTGTTCTATTTTCTGACAGAATATAGTTAATAAAAGCATCATGTGTATAAAAACTTCCATAAGTATGTTGAGCCATACTGTTACCTGCTAAAAGCAAGCTAATAATTATTAAGACAACTTGTTTAAACATGCGTTTTTATTTACATTAGTTAAGGTCAATGGTGTCATATTATTTATATTCAGGTTTTTTTTGTTTAAATGGCTTGTAACGTTCCGGCTGTATGTGGAGTTGCTGTGCTTTTTCGGCTAAATAACCCGACCGTGACTTGGCTGCATCCTAGGTGAGCGAGGGTTTATTTAGCCGAAAAAGCTGGCGCGACTTTTGCCATACATGGAGTCCGTTTAATGGGTTGAATTCATAGTTTAATTTAAAATCTGAGAACTAATTTAAGCAAAAGCCCTGACAAAGCAATTACACATACAGCATGTTATGCCGTCGTGCCTTATTTTATTTCATTTAAAAAGTCAGTCCAGTTCAGAATTCTGGTTTTTTTTATTTTCTTGATAGTTAGAAGGTCACCATCACCTGTTATCAAA
>JAWOBS010000178.1:0-3551 GCA_046484145.1 Bacteroidales bacterium | reverse complement strand
GAATACACCAGACATTTGAGCACAACTACAGGTAAATTTATGCGAGCCAGTTCCCTGCTAGTTTGTGCCCAAGACGATAAGGGGCTTATACCGCAAAATGCCATTATACTGGCCAGTGCTATAGAAATTTTACATCTTGCCACACTTGTTCATGATGACGTAATAGATCATGCCGATATTCGACGGGGAGTTGTCACTTTACAGAAAAAGTATGGGAACAGAACAGCAGTTATTTGTGGTGACTATCTGCTAAGTGTTTCCCTAAAAATGGTTGCTTCAGCTTCCGAGAAAGAGGAATACCTGGACAGGAAGATACCGGACTTTGTCGGTAGGGTATGCCTGGGAGAACTGAACCAGCAGATTAATAATGGCAATTATGATTTATCTGTTTTCCAATACTTAAAAATTATTGCCGGTAAAACGGCTGGAATGTTTGAAGCTGCTTTTTTTGCAGGTGCTTCACTGGTGGAAAAAGATGAGGTAGTCATTAAAAAATATGCCAGGATTGGCCGTTATGTGGGGATGATTTTTCAATTAACCGATGATTGTATGGATTTTGAAACAACTAAAAGTATTGCCAAAAAACCTGTACAGTCGGACTATGAAAAAAATGTTATAACTTTGCCGTTAATCCATGCATTTAAGGAATTGGAAGATTTTAAAAACAAGGCTAAAGAACATCGGTTAACCAGAGAGGAAATCAATATCATGGTAAGAAAAGCGGGAGGCCTTTTATATACAAGAACCTTGGCCAAAAAATATTATAATAAAGCAGTTGACTCACTGCAGAAACTTGAGATAACAGAGGATAAAAAAGAAAAGATAATGTCAATCATCGATAAAGCCTATCGCGTTTTTTAGTTATTTTGTTTTTAAAAAATATAAAGAGTAGTTATAGAATAACAATATGTTTGAAAAGTTTTTAAGCTTTATAGAAATCAAGACCAAAATTACCAGTGTCTTTGCTTTTTTGCTGGCTTTGGCATACCTTTTTTATATTAAACAACCGATTGATTGGCTGGCAACTTCGGTGTTTTTTGCTTCCATGTTTATTTTTGATTTGACAACAACAGCTATCAATAATTATATTGATACCAAAACCAACCATCAGACTTTACAGTTCAAGCGCAATCATGCCCTGGCGATATTATTATTACTACTGGCAACCAGCACAGTTTTGGGAATTTATTTGGTAGTCCTTACCGATTTAGTCGTGCTGTTCATGGGTGGGATATGTTTTTTATCCGGGATCCTTTATACATTTGGTCCAATACCTATATCCAGGTTGCCTTTGGGTGAAATAATATCGGGGTTATTTTATGGATTTTTTATACCTTTTTTGATGTTGTATATCAATATGCCGGAAGGAACGTTTTTAACATTTGATTTGAATACCACCTCGATGGCTTTTTATCTCAGGCTGAATATTTTACCTATTATAACCATAATCTTGTTGTCGGTTGCACCGGTGTGCACCACAGCAAATATCATGCTGGCAAATAATATTTGTGATTTAGAAAAAGACGTTAAGGTCAAGAGGTATACATTGCCTTACTATATCGGGGAAAAATCAATTACATTATTTGCCTGGATTTATTATGTAACATACATTGCAACTATCCTTATGGTGTTATTAAATATTTTATCTCCCCTGGTCTTATTATCACTTTTAAACATTTTTCTAGTGAATAAACATATTAAGCAGTTTTATAAAGTGCAAAATAAAGAGACCACTTTCTTAGTTTCGATAAAGAATTATATAATCATAATGGGAAGCAATACATTGTTGATTTTTTTAAGTGGATTATTACCGTGTTAAGAGAAAAATTAAAATATTTTAAAAAATATGATATATTCATAATCTTATTTATATTATTAATTAGTTTTTTATCCTGGTTTTACTATCAATATTTTATTCCAGATGAATCACCCAAAGCAGAGATTTATTATTATTCAAAATTAGTAAAAACAGTTGATTTAGGACAGGGCACAGAACGGCTTTTTGCTATAGAAGAAAATCCCAATGTAGTATTTCGCCTGTTTGAAGATGGGGGTATCCGCTTTGAAAAGTCTGACTGTCCACATAAACTATGTGTAAAGGCAGGAAAAATATCTAGACCAGGTGAATTTGCAGCCTGTCTACCCAATGGGATAATATTAAAAATCGTTTCTTCCGAAGATAATGACAGGGAAGTAGATATTGTAGTTGGAAATTAAAAGAAATTTGAAAGGATAATATGGACACTTTTCCTTTGTCAGAAAAAATGAATAGAATAAAGATTATGGTTTTTAGCGGATTGTTGTTTGCCATTGCATTAATACTTTCTCTGGTTGAGAGCTTGTTTCCCATTATGCCGATTGCTGTGCCAGGCGTTAAATTTGGTTTATCAAATATTGTGGTAATGTATGCTATCTTTTTTTTAGGTGCCAAGCAGGCTTATTCTATTGCTATTTTAAAAGCAATCTTCGTTTTTTTTACTAGAGGATTTATAGCGAGCACGTTAAGCCTTTCCGGAGGGATGTTGTCAATTACCTGTATGCTCTTAATACTGTTTTTATTGAAAGAAAAAGTTTCTTATCTAGGAATCAGCGTTGTTGGTGCAGTTTCTCATAATATAGGTCAATTTCTAGTGGTTTCCATAATATATGTAGGTGTGAGCATGTGGGCTTATCTTCCCGTTTTATTGATATCCGGGGTAATTGCAGGTTTATTGACGGCAACATTGTTAAGGATTCTTTTACCAGCACTCAAAAGACTGGTATAATATAAATGATACTAACAATTTAAAACAATAAGACAATAAGAGGAAAATAATAGTATTGTCAATATTAGTAAAAAAAAGGAGGGAAAGAATGAATAAATTAGCAAGTAAAAATACTAAGAGAAGAGGGAATATATTAAAAATAGTTTTATTAATACTAAGTGCTTTCATTATTGTCTTTGCATTACATGGATGTGGGACAGAAGAGGAAGAGAGTGCTACAGTGGAAAGCGATACTGAAGAAAGCTCTGAGATAGTTGAGGAAACAACTACAGAAGATGTTGAGGAAGCTCCCGAAAGTGAGGAAACAGCTGCAGAAGATGTTGAGGAATCCACCGAGGTAAGCACTGGTGCGAAAACCGGCTTGGCTGTAGATACATCAATTGAAAAATCAACTGATGTGGGAGAAGAGGAAGATGGTTTAGCTCAGGTTGATTCAGTGATTGTGGCAGTTATTGCTGATTCGGAAAACCGGATAGCTAACTGTGCTATCGATTCAGCCCAGACCAGGATAAACTTTTCGGATACAGGAGAGATTATTACACCTTTGGATAAAGTCTTTGTCGGCAAACAAGAGATGGGAGAGGACTATGGAATGATTGAGGCTTCTTCGATAGGTAAGGAATGGAATGAACAAGCCACAGCACTTTCCAATTATGTAATTGGTAAAACAGTAGAAGAAGTGAAAGGAATTGCAATCAACGAAGAAGGGACACCTACTGAATCAGAATTGACCTCGTCTGTCACAATGCATATTTCAGATTATATTGCAGGAATAGAAGAAGCCGT
>JAWOBS010000177.1:0-6887 GCA_046484145.1 Bacteroidales bacterium | reverse complement strand
CTTAATTTCTTTTTGTTTCTTTTTTTGCTCATACAGAAACTTTTTATAATCCATTATTCGACATACTGGTGGATTAGCTTCCGGAGCTATTTCAACAAGATCTAAGTTTAACTCATCCGCAATATCCAATGCATCTTTTATTTGATAGATGTCATTCTCCACATTATTACCCACTACTCTAACTACTGGAGCCGTGATATAATTGTTTATTTTATGCGGGTTTTCTTTTTTTACAAAACGTCTGTTTCGCATAGGTTTATATGGCGTAGCTATATTTAATCCCTCCTTTTACTTTAGTTTATTAATTTATTTAATTACCAAAAAAATATTTATAGGATATCTCCTATTTCGTCTTTAACCAGATTGATAAATTCTTCAATTGTAAATGTTCCCAGATCACCTTTTCCATGCCTTCTTACAGAAACAGTATTTGAAGATTCTTCCTTTTCTCCTACTATAATCATAAAAGGAATTTTATTGACTTCTGCATCACGGATCTTTTTCCCTGTTTTTTCACTTCTGTCGTCAATAAGGCTGCGAATTTCGTAATTATTTAGCAAATTAAAAACTTTTTTCGCATAATTTTGATATTTGTCACTGATTGGCAATATAATAGCCTGGTCAGGGGCCAGCCATAAAGGGAAGTTTCCTGCACAATGCTCAATGAGCACAGCAACAAATCTTTCCATAGATCCGAAAGGTGCCCTGTGAATCATTACCGGCCTGTGTTTTTGGTTATCACTGCCAGTGTATTCAAGCTCGAATCTTTCTGGTAAATTATAATCAACCTGGATAGTTCCAAGCTGCCACTTTCTACCTAAAGCATCTTTAACCATAAAGTCGAGCTTTGGCCCGTAAAATGCTGCTTCGCCAATTTCTATCTCGGCCTTCAGGCCTTTTTCTTCAACTGCTTCAACAATAGCATTTTCAGCTTTTTCCCAATTCTCAGGTGTCCCAATATATTTTTCACTATTGTTTGGGTCTTTTAAAGATATTTGGACACTGTATTCTTTAAAGTCCAGTGAATTAAAAATCAGCAAAACAATATCAATAACCTTGATAAATTCTTCTTTTACCTGGTCGGGCCTGCAAAAAATATGAGCATCATCCTGTGTAAAGCCTCTAACCCTTGTTAAACCGTGTAATTCACCACTTTGCTCATATCTGTATACTGTTCCAAATTCAGCTAATCTAACCGGCAAATCTTTGTATGAATATTGTTTTGTTTTGTAAATCTCACAGTGGTGAGGACAATTCATAGGTTTTAGAAAAAACTCTTCTCCTTCAGTTGGTGTTTTAATTGGCTGGAAAGAATCTTTACCATATTTTTGATAATGTCCGCTGGTCATAAAAAGAGTTTTATTACCAATGTGAGGACTTATAACAGGTGCATATCCATATCTTCTTTGTACTTTCTTCAGGAATTTCTCCAGGCTTTCTCTAAGCATCGCTCCTTTAGGAAGCCATAAAGGCAATCCTTGTCCAACATTCTGAGAAAAAGCGAACAATTCCATCTCTTTCCCGATTTTTCTATGATCCCGCTTTTTTGCTTCCTCAAGCATTTCAAGGTACTGAGTCAGCTCTTTCTGTTTTGGGAAAGTAATGCCATAAATTCTTGTTAACTGCTTTTTTGTTTCATCGCCGCGCCAATAAGCCCCGGCAATGCTTAATAATTTTATAGCTTTTATCTTGCTTGTATCAGGAAGGTGAGGGCCACGGCAAAGGTCAGTAAAATTACCGGAGCTGTAAAAACTTATTGTGCCATCTTCCAGGTCGTTGATCAAATCAATTTTATACTCGTCGCCTTTTTTTGTGTAATAATCCAAGGCTTCTTTTTTAGGCATTTCTTTGCGTTCAAAAGTTAATTTCTTTTGAACAAGCTCATACATCTTTTTTTCTATTTTTTCAAGGTCATTGCTGGAAATAGTGTATTCACCAAGATCTATGTCATAATAAAAACCGTTTTCTACGTCAGGTCCAATGCCAAATTTTGTGCCCGGAAATAATTCCTCTATAGCAGCTGCCATAATATGAGCAGACGAATGCCACATTGTAGCTTTTCCTTCTTTGTCATCCCAAGTGTGAAGCTTTATTTGTGCATCATTATGTATTGGCCTGTTGAGATCCCAGACTTCGCCGTTTACTGAGACAGATAAAACGTTGCGAGCCAAACCTTCGGATATGCTTTGAGCAATTTCATACCCGCTCACACCTTCCTGAAACTCTCTGACAGATTTATCCGGCAATGTTATCTTTATCATAATATAAAATTAGAAATTCATAGTATTTTTAGGCCTGCAAAATTAATAAAAATATATGGTTTTTGAGCAGTTAAATAAATGTTTTTTAGCTGTTGTGGTGAATTTAATTTTTTTTCTGTTATGTTTATTTTGTTATTGTGATTAAATAAAAAAATTATAGTTTTGAAGTTTCAAAATCAGCTCACAAACTATTTATAATTGTTATATGGAGAATTACAGGTTTGATCTCGGTAAGCCTTATAGCTCTATTGAAGAGGCTATGAAAGATTCTGAACAAGTTTATAAGCTTGATCTGAGAGAGAATCAACTTGAAGAGGTCCCTGTTGAGATTTTAAATTTTCCCAATCTTACCGAACTCGACCTTAGAAGAAATAAAATAAAGCAATTGCCTGCCTGGATGTATTCTTTAAAGAAGCTAAAGATATTAAAGCTTGGTGAAAACAGATTTTTTGAGTTTCCTGCCGAGATTAAAGCAATGATGTATCTTGAAGAAATAGAATTCAGGGAAAACAAGATTACATCACTGCCGGAATTTATCGGGGGGCTTCTAAATCTTCAAAAGCTTTCAATAGGCTGGAATAACCTCGGGAAAATTCCTAAAAGTATTGGCAATTTAAAAAGATTGAAAAAACTGGACTTGCAGTATAATAATATTAGAGACTTACCTGAAACAATTGGTGAGATTTCAAGCCTGCAATCAATTAATTTAAGCTGGAATTATTTGCATAGCCTGCCGGAATCATTTTCTAAGCTAAAAAACCTTAAAGAAATTATTTTAACGGAGAATATTTTTAAAGAAATACCTCAACCATTATGCTTTCTTAAAGAACTTTCAAAACTGAATATCAGTTGGAATCAAATCAGGGAAATAGATGACCGTATTGTTGGCTTGATTGGGTTGGAAGACTTTGACGCACATAATAATAAAATATTATATATTGATCCTAAGATATCATATCTGAAAAAGTTGAGACATTTATCATTAAGAAGTAATAAACTTTGCGGACTGCCTGCGCAGTTTAATTTACTAACTTCTTTAAGAGATATTGATCTTTCTGAAAATGAGTTTGACGAGTTTCCAAATGTATTATGTAAAACAGAAGGATTGAGAACGATTAACTTACGCTTTAACCGCATTGAAAGAATCCCTTCAGAAATATCCATGCTAAAGGAATTGAAAGAGTTATATCTTGGAAGCAATAGAATTAAAAAACTTCCCGATTCAATGGAACAAATGAAAGAGCTTCAGTTTCTCGGGTTGACCCAAAATAAGCTTGTCGAGTTTAATTCTCATCTGTTTTATGACGGAAAGCTTACAGGGCTTTTTCTTGGCGGCAATCCAATACAGGATGATCTTAAAGGTATTGAAAAGATAAAATCTTTGCAGCAATTATCATTAAGCGAAAGTGTTGAGAACAAAGAAAAAATCAGGAAGAAACTATCGCAAATTTCTGTTTATTTTCAGTAATTAAATTTTTAAATTTTTCCAGTTTCCCTTAAGAAGATAATAAGCGGAAAATGAGCCTATTAGGCAGAAATATATTATTTCTACAATCCAAACAACCGGTGTTGAAGCCCTAAAGACAACAGCAATTACATAAGCAATTAACAGATAAGATAAAATACAAATAATTTCAATTTTGAGTGCCACCATAGTTTTTCCTGTGCCGCTAAGGCCGCTAAAAATTATCATAGAAACTGAAAAAACCAACATAGCAATACTTATTACATAAATTAGTGGTATTGTTGCTTCAATTATACTCGCATCATAAGTGTAAAATGAAACAACTGTTACCGGAAATAGTAATGGGAAAGCTATCATGATAATACTGCACAAAACTGAAATAATTATCACCTTTTTAATAGTTGGTAAAACCAGGTTGATCTTTCCTTCTCCAATAATATTACTAACAATAGAATTAACCGAAGAGCTGAGACCCCATACAGGTATCATTAAAACCATATAAATACTTCTTGCAATATTTGATGCAGCCAATGGTATTTCGCCTTTTTTTTCAATAATAAGAAAAAATACAAACCATGCTGCAAAAGACAGGAAATATTGAAACATTACCGGCACTGACAATTTTAACAGCCTGTTAATAATAGGTTTGCTAATAATCAGGATGGAAAATAATTTATATTTTTTAAAAACTTTAAAGCTCAAGCTATAAATCACGTAAAACGTGAGGGTGGTAACCTCTGCAATATTAGTTGCTAGTGCTGCCCCGGCAATTCCCATTTCAGGAAGGCCCAGGTTTCCAAAAATCAGGCCATAGTCCAGCACTACATTTACAACAGCCATTATGATTGTGCTGATCGATACAATGCTTGTTTTTACAGTACCAATGTACATAGAATTAAACGCCAGTACAAGGAACCCGAAAAACAGCCCGAATTTTCTATAGGATAAGAAAATCAGGCTTTCATTTAAGACTGCATTTGAATTAATGAATGTTTCTAAAAAGACAGGTGCAATGAACATTATAAAAATAAAGGACAATGAGGCAATAAACAATATAGCATAAAAAGAATGCATCATGATTATCCCAATCTGCCGGTATTTCCTTTCACCGTTTCTTCTGCCAACAAGTATTTGTATCCCAACAGAAAAACCGATTCCAAGCATCATTAAGCATAGATAGAAAACGCCTCCTATTGCTGCCGCACCTAGTGTTACAGCACCCAGCTGGCCAAGGAAAGCGGTGTCGATTACAAGCATTATATTTTGTGCAACCAATCCGATTATAATAGGATAGGCTACTCTCCAAACCTTGCTATATGTATTTAATGTATTATCCATTTATCAAACGTCGGAAATATTATTCAACATATAAAACCAGGCCTTTTAAATATGATCCTTCCGGGTGGAAAGCATTTATTGGATGATCGGCTGGTTGTGTTAATTGATGTATGATTCGTACTTTTCTTTGGGCATTAATTGCAGCCGAAATAACAGTTGATTTAAATAAAGGCATGTCAATTACCTGGGAACAACTGAAAGTGAAGAGAAAACCTCCATTTTTTATTTTTGAAATTGCTTTTTGGTTTAATCTTTTATAACCTTTAACAGCATTATGCTTAACATTAACATGCTTAGCGTATGCCGGTGGGTCAAGAATAATAATGTCATATTTTATTTCTGAATCATCGAGATACTCCATAGTATCAGAAACAATACTCTTGTGTTTTTCTTCAGGGAAAAAGTTGAGCTTTACATTATTATCTGTAAGCTCAATAGCCTTTTTTGAACTATCCAGTGAGTGCACTTCTTTTGCACCTGCTTTCAGCGCATAAACAGAAAATCCTCCAGAGTAACAAAATGTGTTGAGCACTGTTTTTCCTTCAGCGTAGTAGCTTAATAGTTTCCGATTCTCTCGCTGGTCAATAAAAAAACCTGTTTTTTGGCCCCTGATGAAGTCTATATTAAATCTATGTCCATACTCCTGCACTTCAACTATATCAACTTCTCCATATATGAAGCCTTCAGTATCATTGTTTTTTGAATACACGGAAGGGAGTGTCTCGCCGCTTTTATTATATATGCTTTTTAAAGATTCACCATATAATTTTTTTAAAGCATCTGCAATAACACTGATTTTTTTGTGCATTCCAATGCTATGACATTGTATTACAATGTGATTATTATAAAAATCAATAATCAGTCCGGGCAAATTATCACCTTCACCATGGATTAACCTGTAAACTGTTGTGTTGATGTTGTTGGCTACACCGGTATTTTGTCTTAATTGAAAAGCATTTTCCAGTTTATTATAGAAAAAATCAACATCAAAATCGGAAGGTTTTTCAGGAGCAAATGCTAGAATCCTCGCTGCAATGGAAGCGTCCTGGTATTGGCCTGTGCCAAGATATTCGTCTTTATTGGAGTAGATTTGCACTATTTGGCCATCAAATACATTGCCCTCAATTTTTTTTATCGCACCGCTAAATATCCAGGGATGAAACCTTTTTATTGCTTCATCTTTACCTGATTTCAGAATTATTCGTGGTATTGTTTTTTGCATTGCATTATTGTTTTCTATTCGCTATCTTTCGTTACAGCTTGATATTAAATGATCAAAAGCCTAATCTTACATTTTGCAAATGTACTTTAAAAAATAGTATTTTCCGGATTATAATTTTGGTAGAGATGAAGGTTTTATTGTAAAGCGGTAAGGTAGTTTTGCATCATTTCCTGCATAATCAATAAGTTATTGGTTTTTTCTGGCTGGTATTGGAAATATATAATCAATTGGAACACAGATGACGCGGATTAAACGGATTAAAGCGGATTTTTTCTTCTTTTCATTCTTGCTGCAATTAAAAATCAGTGATTATCAGTCTCATCAGTGTTATCTGTGTGCTATTTGAAATTAAATAGAAATCTACCTTGCTTTTGCACTCCTGGCAAGGATAAAGCAAATAAAATAATTATTCATATACATATTATTCACGCATAAAGATCATTTTTTTTACAAAACATGAATCAGATGGATTATACCGTGATAATTGTATTTAATTGTTATCCTTTCCGGATTATAATTTTAGTAGAGATGAAGTTTTTATTGTAAAGCGGTAAGGTAGTTTTGCATCATTTCCTGCATAATCAACTCCAATACGTGGTGT
>JAWOBS010000262.1:0-3148 GCA_046484145.1 Bacteroidales bacterium | reverse complement strand
GGCATTTCTGCCTGTAGCACATACTATCGCTTTAGCACCACAATTCTCCAGTGCAGAAACTATTCTTTTATGATTATCAGGATTATAAAAAACAAAGTTTTTTGGCATCAGTTGTTCGCTTGCAATATCTCCCTTGAGAAGCAAAACAGTATCTTTGAAATTTCCATTTTCAAGTTCCGAAATACTTTCAGCAACCGCCAAAGGTGCTTTTAAGGAACATCCGAGAGAATATGGACTTACAAAAGCATTAAAATCATTATTACCATTAACACTTAATTCTGCTCCATTATGCTTCCAGTCAATTGCTTTAAATTCAGGCGTTTCAATATCCCATCCCAAAAATTCAAATTCATCTTTTAACAGCTCGCATGCTTTATTGTTAGCGACACTGCCTACAGGCCTTTCACCAATATCAACACAAATGGCCCTTAAAAAAGATAAACACTTTACATTTAAATATATAGCTTTCATTCTAAAATATTTTTAAAAGAAAACCACAAATACCTGTTGCAAAAGAGCTATGAGTATTTATGGTTTTCATAATGATACAATTTTAATTTCAGTACAAATATGCTTAAGGCTGTTTCATTTTAAAAAATTTTGTTTGTGAATGACGGAATTAATAACATGAATGATAATTTTTTGTTCTTGAATAATTATAACAGGCCACCACCTCCTTGTGGAGTAGCTCCTTCTTCCTTGCGGCGATTTTGATAATTGTTAATCCTGTAACTCAAAGTTAACATCACAATTTGTTGTTCCATGTTATAAGTAAAGTCTGTACTACTTCCTTCATCAAACGCCTCGAAAGAGTAAACCATAGTTTTGAATACATCACGTACACTTAGAGTAATATTTAATTGCTTCTCAAAGAACTCCTGGTTAAGTGCCACATTCATTCCATATACTGCGCTGCTAGTGCCTTGGTGAGTAATGCTGGGGCTATTGTAAAAACCTGTTAGCTGCAAGCGGGTTCCTTTAATAGGCATTACATTTGCATTTAACATGAAATTATATCTTAAGGTGCTCATATCAGCATCTCTATAGCTATTCTCCGTATTAATTGTAAAATTAAAAATATTTGCAGTTGCATATATGCTTAAATATTTTGCAAGACTCATGTTAGAAGATAACTCAACACCATATGCCAGTGTTTCATCTAAATTTTCATGATTAATCAGTGTTCTGCCGTCATCCATTAAACTGATATTTTGAGTAAAGCTATTGTAATTTTGACGATAGTATGCTTCACCGGAAATGAAACCTAACTTATTATATTTCATATAATTCAACTCATAGGAATTAGTAAACTCCGGAAGCAATGCCGGATTTCCGGATTGTGCCATATAAGCATCTGAATAAACTTCCAGTGGATTCAACAACCATATTTCAGGCCTGTTAATTCTACGGCTATAGCTAAGCTGCAATTGCTGATCATGTGGTAGAGGCCTGGAAATATGAATTGTAGGAAATAAATTAATTTTATCATATTTGTAATCCTGGCCGGCAAACATCATTCTGTCAGTGTATTCAGCTCTTAATCCTGCCTGGTATTGAAAACCTTTCACCTCGCCATTAAATGTACTATAGAGTGAATGTATATGCCTTGCGTATAAAATGTTATTGGAAAAATCGGGATTCTCATTCCAGATATCCTGCTCATCATTGTAATCAAACTTCTTAAAAGCACCGGTTTCATCTTTTAATCTATATTGATAACCGGCTTCTAATTTCATTTGTTCAGTAAATGATTTTGTATAATCAGATTTAAACCTTACTTCATAATTATCACTTTTATTTGTTGTTTTGTAATAATCTGTACTGATAATTGTTTGCCCGCTTTCATCAGTCATATGATCACTGATTTCAGTAGAATTGCCTCCATCCCATTTAGAGAGATAAATTGATGATACTAACTTTGAATTTTCAGAAAAATTATGATCATAATACAAATTACTATTTATATATTGGCCACCAATAAGCAATGTTGAAATTGTATTTTTAAAAATCTCATCATCACTTGGCTTAGTGATTTCATTAACATCAGCATCCATTAACAATGTATTTCCCCAATGGCCATATTCACCATTTAAAGTTATCATATTTCCATTATCCATATAGTAATCAACGCCACCTGAAATAGCATAAGGGTCATTCTTTTCCATTCTTTCGGTGTATTGATATACATATCGTGTCGAATTTTCAAAATCTGTTTCATTAACAATTTCTGTATACGGATATCTTGGCCTTTCAGCATAACGGCCACTAATGAAGTAATTGAATTTGTTTTTTCTATAATTAGCTGCAAAGTCACCACTACGTTTCCAGGAAGTACCTGCCGCAAGATTTAAGAGTCCGTTAAAACCATCTTTATAATCTTTTTTCATAATAACATTAATAATACCGGCTGTACCATCAGGATCATACTTAGCAGATGGATTAGTAATTATTTCTATCTTTTCGACAGCAGACGCAGGAATTTGTCTTAATGCTTCTGAACCACTAAGCGGGCTGGGTTTCCCATCAATTAGGACAATAAAAGAGCTGCTTCCCCTAAGCAAAACATTTCCTTCTGCATCCAAATGGATAGACGGGGTATTCTCCAGTGCTTCTATAACTGTTCCGCCTGTGGCCTGCAAGTTTTTATCAACATTTAATACTTTTTTATCTACATTATATTCCATCGCGCTTTTTTCAGCGGTTATCTGCACCTCATCCAAATTCTCATAAGCCTTTTTTAAATGGATTATTCCAAGGTCAACAATTTGAGACTCGCTATCCAGCGAAATATCATCAACTCTTGTCTTATTATAACCGATAAATTTTACTTCGATGTAATATTCTCCGTCAGGAACTTCTTCCAGTACAAAGCTACCATCATCATCACTTATTGTACCTGTAACCAGGTTTGACTCCGCTACATTATATAATGCAATTGTTGCATATGAAATCAACTCGGAATCATCGGCATCAATAACTTTACCGGAAATGCCTTTAGAGCCGGCTAAGGCAGAATTACTTGCATTTTCAGCGTAAGAAGGATTGGTCATGAATGTTAAAAGTAAAATAATGCTTGCAATGACAAGACTTGTTCTGTGTGTAAAAAATAAATTTTTCATGCTTGCAATTAATTAGATTGTTATAAATA
>JAWOBS010000235.1:0-2936 GCA_046484145.1 Bacteroidales bacterium | reverse complement strand
GGCATTTGAAAATAACTGAATAGGAAAGCTAGATGCATTTTTTATTTATCTGTGATTATCTGTCTAATCTGTGTCATCCGTGTTCCTATTGGGTGATGGGTGACGGGTGACGGGTGACGAGTGACGGGTTTGTGGTTTTTTCCTGACGGGTATTGCGAGTTAATAATGTTCATTGCGAAGAACTTTTTTTTAGCCCTATTCCTTGCCATTTTAATAAAAAGCATTACTTTTGCAAACCATTTTAAACACAAAATAGGTTCTTATTTATATTTATGGTTCCGTAGCTCAGCTGGATAGAGCAACAGCCTTCTAAGCTGTGGGTCCCAGGTTCGAATCCTGGCGGAATCACCAAAAAAAATGAGAGAATACTTTTAAAGGCTCATCAAATTTTTATTTGATGGGCCTTTTTTATTTTCTTATTAATTAAAAAAATCTTTATAAATAATATCTACACCCAAAACTAATCAGCACATTTTGTAAGTTTGCATACTTAAAAATCTGTTTTTATTTATGATTTTCAGGGGCATAAATATTTTACCCGGTACATTAAAAACCATATTCAGGGCATTAAAATACCCGAACTATAGACTATTTTATTACGGACAAAGTATTTCACTAACAGGCACCTGGGTACAAAACATTGCCATGGGCTGGCTGATATACCGCCTCACAGGATCCGGCCTGCTATTGGGTACAGTGGCATTTGCCCAGCAGATACCGGCATTGTTCATCACTCCATTCGCCGGTGTGCTTGCCGACCGCTTCAACCGTCGTGCGGTGCTCATCACTGCCCAGTTTGCTGCAATGCTGGTGGCTTTTATCCTCGCTTACTTAGTGCTGGCAGACAAAATTACAGTACCATTGATACTTGTTCTTGCAGCCGTTAACGGCATTATACTGGCATTCGACACGCCCTTCAGAAACTCTTTCGTCCCTGATATGATTAGCGGCCGCGAAGACCTGGGAAATGCAATAGCCCTGAATTCCTCACTGTACAATCTCGCGCGCTTTATTGGCCCTCCAATTGGTGGATTGCTGATAGCAGCCGTTGGAGAAGGCTGGTGCTTCTTTATTAATGGAGTGAGCTTCCTGGCTGTTATTCTTTCTTTCTATGCCATGAAAATCAATGTGAAAAGGAGAATAAAAGCACAAAAATCAGTTTTTAAAGATTTAAAAGAAGGGATTAAATACGCCGTAAAAGAAAAGCCTATAAGATATTTGCTGATATTAGTCGGTCTGAGTAGCTTTTTCGGTTTGCCTTTCCAGGCTCTTTTGCCGATTTTTGCCGCAGATGTCCTTGGTGGTGGCTCCGAACTGCTGGGATATCTTACCGGTGCACTAGGAATGGGAGCACTCACAGGCGCATTCTACCTGGCTGCAAGAAAGAAAGTTCATACTATTCCCAAAACAGTTTTTAATGCTGCTATGCTTTTTGCAGTCACACTTGGAGTTTTTGCATTATCAAATTATACAATATTGTCCTTTATAATGATGGCAGGCACCGGATTTGGAATGATAGTGCATTTTAACAGCAGTAATACTATAATTCAACTAATCTCTGATGAAGATAAAAGAGGTAGAATAGTAGCATTATACAGTCTGTCATACATGGGCATTACACCTTTGGGAAGCCTTTTGGCAGGTTGGGTTTCAGACCATATTGGCGTACCCTATACTGTTTTCTTCTTCTCAGTGGTATGTGTTGGCTCAGCATTGCTTTTCGGCAGAAGGTTGCCGGCAGTATTCAGGAGAGTGGTAAGAAAGAGATAATTTTTATTGTTTTTAATTTATAAAAATAAAATACTATGATAATAAATTTTGATGAAGCTAATTTGAAGTTATTTGCCCTGCACAAAGTTGGCAATAAATCTGCTGATGAAGGATATTCCTTGTCAGAAGGGACAATGGAAATTAGCCCGGAACTGAAGGATATACTTACGCAATACTTTGTTTCATCTTTTAAAGAGGTGGAGTCATACCATTTCTACCATGAAAATGATTTGAAGTATAATGAGGTTTATGGTTTTGTAACTGAAATATTTGAAAACCCGGCAAAATTGCACAGCCAGTCGGTAAACCTTGCAAAGCACCTTTATGAAAAAAGCCTGCACCCTAAAATTAAGGGCGGCGAGTTTTATGTGGCTTATTTTAATGATTGTATGATAGATAATGAAAGTGTCGATGCAATAGGTATTTTCAAATCTGAGATAAAAGATACATTTCTAAAAGTGTATTCTTCAAATGATAACTTTGAAATTGAAAGTGAAAAAGGTATAAATGTAAAAAAACTGGATAAAGGCTGTATTATTTTTAATTCTGAGAAAGAAAACGGATATATTTCTTTCGTGGTTGACAATAGCAGCAAAGGTGCAGAAGCACATTACTGGATAGATGATTTTTTGCAACTAAGGCAAAGAAGAGATGAATATTATAATACTCAAAATCTGCTGAGCATGTGCAAGAATTATGTCACTGAAGAAATGCCGCAGCAGTTTGAGGTTTCAAAAGCCGACCAGATCGATATGCTTAACAGGTCTGTGAAATTCTTTAAGGAAAATGACAACTTTGATATGGATGAATTTTCCAGCGAAGTAGTTGGGCAGGCAGAGGTCATTGAGTCTTTTAAGAAATACAAAAATGATTATCAAAGTGAGAATGAGATTGAGCTTTCCGATAGTTTCGATATTTCTGATTCTGCAGTTAAGAAGCAATCCCGGTATATAAAAAGTGTAATTAAGCTTGATAAAAACTTCCACATATATGTTCATGGTAACCGGGATATGATTGAGCAGGGAACCGATGAGCAAGGCCGGAAATTTTATAAGATATTTTATAATGAGGAAGAGTGAGATGGGTGGTGGGTGATGGGTGATGGGTGATCAGTGACGGGTGACGGGTGATGGGTGATCGGTGATGGGTGACGGGTAAAAAAAAGA
>JAWOBS010000222.1:0-3128 GCA_046484145.1 Bacteroidales bacterium | reverse complement strand
GGTGATGCTAGTATGTATAGATTTTATATTAATAAAGCCGGGTCATCAGTGCTTCTAAATGGAAATATTGATGTTGAAAATTCAATATACTTTAGAAATGGAGTAATAATAGTCCCTCAAGAATTCTCGTTTAGACTTTTTAGAACGTTTGGGACAGTTGGAATATTTGGAGATTCAGATTTTAATTCAAGCTGGATAGATGGAAAATTCACAAGAAGAATGGCAAATGGCAGCAGCACATCTACATCTAACTACAACAATCTATTCCCAATTGCAAAGAACGGAAAGAAAAGATTTGTAGGCCTTGATGATGTCTCATCCTCCGGCAACCAGGACTGGACAGTCGAATACTTCGATGATAATCCATTAAATGCCAGCATGGATCCTGAAACGATGAGTACTACAGATACGACGCCACTGGAAAGGGTTAGTGATTTAGAATATTGGATGGTAGATGGCCCTGCCGGTGGCAGCGCAAATGTTCAGCTTAATTGGGGTGCGGAAAGCGGATTGCCTGATGATGATCCGGACTTGCTTGAATCTAGTACTGTTGTCGCTATATGGGATTCAGGTGAATGGTCAAACAGGGGTGGTGATGTTACAGCTAATGGTGATGGTACAGGTTCTGTTGCATCAACAACGGCTTCTTCTTTCTCTACTAAGTATTTCACAATTGCTACTACCGATGCAAACAACCCTCTGCCGGTTGAGTTTCTCTTTGTTGATGCTTATCTCGAAAATGATTTTGTAATTCTCGACTGGGCTACAGCAACAGAACGTAATAATGATTTCTTCACAGTGGAGCGCAGCAGAGATGGAGTAAACTTTGAAACTGTGGCAGTTATTCCAAGTAAAGCCGACTTTGGGTATAGCAATGTAGTGCTGAATTACTCAGCAACTGATACATCTCCTCTTAACGGTGTTTCGTATTATCGTATTAAGCAAACAGATTATGACGGTGAGTATGATTACAGCAATATCGTTAGTATTCACTATCAAAAGCAGGGAGATGCCTCTCTTACTTTGTATCCGAACCCAAACAGAGGTAATGATTTCCACCTGGCATTGAATGGTTTTAGCAATTATGAGAATGTTGTTATCCTTATTAATGACCTGTATGGCAAAACCGTTCATACTGAGTTTGTTAATGCTGATAATAACGGAATGCTTAATCGTAACATAAGGCCATATAATAAGCTTACTCCGGGAATATACGTTGTAACTGTATCTTCAGCATCAGCTAAGTTTAATGCAAGAATGGTTGTTCAGTGATAAGCAGTATTTCTAAACCACTCAACGACTAAACGATTAAACGATTAAACAATTAAACAACATTAAGCAATTAACTAAGCCTAATATCTGTATGCTAGTTTATCAATAAGCAGCATTAGTCTTTCTGTTCGCTAAGGCTGAACTTTTCAGGATGTCTGGCGTTTTTGTCGCGGTAAAAGTCTTGAACTTGTTTAAGGATTTTGTCGAAATCATCATGGGGATTTATAAGCGGCCCGATGCCACCGACTTTTTTCTTGTAGTCCAGATAACCCAATAAAATAGGCACATCAGCGTCTTGCGCTATAAAGTAAAAGCCTTTTTTCCAGTTTTTTACAAATCTCCTGGTTCCTTCCGGTGTCACAACCAGAAATAAACTTTTACTGTTTTCAAAAGCCTTTTTTACACTTTTCAATGCCTTTTTGCTATTGGAACGGTCAACAGGAATACCTCCCATAGCTTTTAATATCGGCCCTACAGGGAAGAAAAAAACCTCCTTTTTGATCATGAACTTCCCTTTTATCCTGTAAGCAGCAAAAGCAAGCCATCCAAAGATGAAGTCATAATAACTCGTGTGGGGTGCCATTACCACAACAGCCTTTTTAATATCTTCAGACATTAATGATTCTACTTTCCATCCCAATACACGTAATATAAATTTGGCAATCCTGCTTTTCATTATTTCTCTTTTTTGTTTATTTTATAAGCTAGTTGGCCACAAGAAGCATCAATGTCAGTTCCCTTGCTTTTCCTTATATTAACTATCAGATTTTTTGATACCAGATACTTTGCAAACTCATCCAAAACTGAAGGTGCAGAGGCTTTAAAAGGGCTTCCCTCAACCGGATTATATTCGATTATATTTATTTTGCAAGGACTTATTTTGCAAAATAAAGCAAGAGCCTCAGCATCTTTTAGTGAATCATTAAAACCACCCAAAAGCAAGTATTCGTATGTGATTCTTGTTGATGTTTTCTTGTGAAAATATTTAATGGCTTCTTTTAGTTCATCCAGATTGTTAGTCTTGTTAAGCGGCATTATTAAATCTCTTTTTTTATTATCTGCGGTATGCAAAGAGATTGCTAAGTTATACCTGGCATTATCTTCAGCCATTTGAATGATTCCTTTTGTTATTCCTGCTGTTGACAATGTTATTCTTGATGGGGACATATTTAATCCGTCTTTTGATATCATCAGATCTATGGCCTTTTTTACTTCATCATAATTTAATAATGGTTCTCCCATTCCCATCAAAACGATATTGCTGATGTTTTTCTTAAAATATTTATTTGAAAGAGCGTTTAGTATAACAAACTGATCGTAAATCTCAAAGAAAGTCAGGTTTCTTTTAAAACCCATTGTAGCTGTTGCACAAAATTTACAACCCAAAGCACAGCCGGCCTGTGAAGAAATACAGGCTGTTATCCTGTCGCGGGAAGGTATTAATACACCCTCAATTACTTCTTTATCTTCAAGGCGCAAAGCGATTTTTACTGTATTATCCTTGCTTTGGCTTTCTGAAATTATTTCAGGAGAACTGATGTAATAATTAGAGTTTAGATGTTCCCTCAATGCAAGTGGTAAATTTGTCATTTCATCAAAACTATCTGCATGTTTTTGCCACAGCCATTCGCTCAGTTGTTTCGCCCTGAATGGTTTCTCTCCAAGGCTTTCGACAACTTCCTTGTAATATTCAAAACCTTTTTGCTTAATATTAGTTTTCTCTGAAATCATAGGTGCAAAGATAAGAAGTTTATTGTTTGATTAATTTCAAGTAATTTTATGCTTTTGGTTTATATTCGAAATGATTTTTATTATTGTTGTCCGCTAAATTAAAAATAACAAAACACTTTTAATAT
>JAWOBS010000134.1:0-3359 GCA_046484145.1 Bacteroidales bacterium | reverse complement strand
TTTAGCCCGGTATTGCACAAGCATAGCATCATTAATCCTGGTAATTCTTTGGTGAGAAAAGACATAGTCGATTACTTCATCCTTTTTTGTTTTTTTATCCCATTTTACCGGCTTATCCAACATCATAAAGAAAAATCCTTCTTTTGATTGGTTAAAGAACAGCTCGAGCATTTTTTCGCTATCCCTTAATTTGCCCGTTGTTTGTTCAAGCTTAAATTCAATGTCTGAATTTTTATATGTGCCTGATGATTTGTTGTCATCAGGCTTGCTTCTCTTGTTATTCTTGCTATCCGGTAACTTGTTAGCCATATTCTATATTTTTAAAAACTTAAAAACCAAGCTTCTTCAATAAACGTTCAAAATCTTTGCTCTTAATTGGTTTTATAAGATATTCATCCATTCCTTCCCTCATGTATTTCTCCCTGTCGCCTTCAAATGCATTAGCGCTTAAACCGACTATAGGAGGCAGGTTTTTATATTTTTGTTTTAATTTTTTTGTTGCAGTTATCCCGTCCATAACCGGCATTTGTATATCCATTAAAACCAGGTCATAGAAATCCGCTTTGAAATTGTCCAGCACTTCCAGGCCGTTATTTGCAATATCTACTTTGTGTCCCATAGATTCAAGCATAATAGATACTACCATTTGGTTTACTTTTTTATCTTCAACCAGTAGGATATTTAATGATTTAACTTCTTTTGCAATATAATTCTCAATAATATCCTCGCTCATTACTTCATTTTTCTTTGCAATATCAGCTTTAAAGGTGAACCAGAAATTACTGCCTTCTCCTTCTTTGCTGTCTACACCAATTTGGCCGCCTAAAATCTCGCTAAGTTCTTTGCAAATAGAAAGCCCAAGCCCGGTACCTTCTATATATTTCACGGCATTGTTCTCAACCTGTGAGAAAGGCTGGAACAGATGTTTTTGCGCATCAGGAGAAATGCCTATGCCTGTATCCTTAACTTCTATTTTAATGATTGCAATGTCCGGCTTGACAAGCTTTGGAGATGATTTTTTCAGATTTTCCAGCTTAGCAGATAATTCAATCTTTCCTTTTTCCGTGAATTTAACTGCATTAGAAGCAAGGTTGTTTAATATTTGGTTAAGCTTTGGCTGGTCCGTTTTTATATAATCAGGAATAGCTCTGTCAATATATGTTATTAAGTCAACCTGCTTATGGCATATTGAGGAGAAAAGGTTTGCCACTTTTTCAAATATTGATTTTGAGGGGAAAGCGATAGGTTTCAGAGATACTTCCCCGGATTCAATTTTTGAATAATCCAGTATAAGGTTTATAATCTCTTTGAGGTTTTCACCGGAATGACGCAGTGTTTCAAGATATGCTTTTTGAGTTTTTGTAAGCCTTGTATTATTAAGTAATTCGACAAAACCCAACATTCCTGTGAGAGGGGTTCTGATTTCATGGCTCATATTGGCCAGGAATTTCTGCTTAAATTCAGCAGATTTATTAGCAATTTGTACTTCCTGTTGAAGCTGTTGGTTCTTTTTGATTTTTGTTATATCCCTGATTATGCCTAATACTTTTGGCCTATCTCCTCCTTTGATGCTGGCGGTGCTAACTTCCAGGTCTTTTACTTTTCCGCTTTTTGTTTTTATCTGGAACTCGTAAACATTTTGCAGTTTGTTGCCTTTTAATCTTTCGTTATATCTTCGTTCAATAATTTCTTTGCCTTTGTCTGTTAGAGCTTTAAATAAATCAAAATTTTCATCGGTTAGTTCTTCAAGTGAATACTCAGTAATCTTGCAAAATTGTTTATTAACATATTCAAAACGCTTTCCATGTAGCAGGTATATTCCATCAAATGCATTTTCAAGTAATACTTCATTACGTTTATTGCTGTCTTCCAGTTCTTTCAAGACCATTCTCAGCTCTTCATTAACCTGGTTAAGCTCTTCGTTTATTGCCAGGTATTCCTGGTTCATTGAGCGATATTCGGTGTTTTGTTCTTTTAGTTTTAACCTGCTGTCGTTTAGCTTTTCGATAAAATGCTTACGCTCTGTGATATCTATATGAGTACCCACAATTCTGGAAGCTTTGCCGCTTTTCTTTCTTTTGACACATTTTGCACGAGATAGTATCCATATCCAATTCTTAGATGCTGTTTGCATCCTGAATTCCATCTCAAAAGTGTCAACCTTTCCATTAATGCAATCATTATTAACTTTCAGAACATTTTCTTTATCATCAGGATGTATCAGTTTAATAAAGGAGCTTCCTTTATAAGGGAAATCACCAGGTTTATAATCGAGCATTCTAAAATATGCAGGATTAAAATATGAATAATCAGTTTCAATATCCCAGTCCCACAATCCGTCTTTTGTGGCTTCCATGCTAAGGTTAAACCTTTCTTCGCTGATTCGGCGAGCTTCTTCTGCCACTTTTCTTTCAGTAATGTCAGTAATAAAGCCTTCCAGCGCAATTACTTCATCATTATCGGAATATATTCCTGATCCTTGTTCCCAAACCCACTTAACATTTCCATCTTTTGTAATAATTTGGTATTCAGCTTCGAAATGTTCTTTATTTTTTAATACTTCCTGCCATTTATTCCATAGATATTGCCGATATTCTTCAGCAATAACTTCATTAAATGAAACTACGTTATTATCTGTCAGTTCATAAGGCTCATAACCGGTAAGGCCTTTAACGCCCCGGCTTACAAACTCCATAGTCCGGGTTTTATCATTTTTGCACCTGTAAGACATTCCGGGCAAATTGGCCAGCAGCGTAGAAAATTTTCTTTCACTTTCCTTCAGTATGTATTCGGCTGTTTTCCTTTCTGTAATATCTTCAACAATTCCAACACTACCGTTAAGAGCACTGCCGCTAATTACAGGAGCAAATAAAACCCTAACAGGAGTTGCTTTGTCAGCAGTAACTGATTTATAGACCCCTTCATAAAAACCGGGATTTCCGTTTAAAGATTCTTTGAGTGCTGCAACGATTTTTTTATCAGGAAGTTTTAACATATCCAAACCAACAAGGGCTTGCTGTGATGAGCCTATAATGTTTACAAAGTTATTATTGCAAGCTTTTATTATTCCTTTTTCATCAAAATAGAAAATACCCAAGGGTGAAAACTCGAATATAAGCCTGTATTTTTCTTCGCTCTTTTGTAATAGTTCTTCAGCCTGCTTCCTTTCAGTAATATCAATCATCGAGCCCCATAGTTTTATGGGCTTGCCTTTTTGTAATTCAACGCTAACATCAGCCAGCAGCCACACATAAGAACCATCTTTTTTTCTGAAACGATATTCAAATCTGTGTCTTTCACCTTTCAGTGTGCAACTTTCGCAATATTTCACGGCCCAATCACGGTCATTTGGGTGTAAG
>JAWOBS010000119.1:0-4638 GCA_046484145.1 Bacteroidales bacterium | reverse complement strand
TATTTTTCTTGTTTTGCCCGGCATCCCTTTGTCTAGCCAAACTCCGGATGCTCCCTCAAGCCTTTCTCCCTTTATACCGTATTTCTCAATAGTTCTTATAACTGCTTCTTCCAGATTGTAAACATATTGACGAATGCTAGGGGTGAAATTCTCCAGGTCAAGAACCGGGTATCCAACAATTTGACCCGGCCCATGATATGTTATGTCGCCACCCCTGTCGATTTTTACAAAACTTGCATTTTTTAGCTTCAAAGAGGCTTCGTTAATTAAAAGATTGTTTGCAGAACCGTTTTTGCCGAGAGTAAAAACATGGGGATGCTCGCAGAATAACAAGTAATTGGGCGTTTGCAGGCTGCTTTTTTCTTCAGCATTTCTTATTTCAAGCTTTTTTTTGACAGTGCTGTTGAATAAGCTCTCCTGGAAACGCCAGGCTTCCTTGTAATCTGTTAAACCTAAATCTTTGAAAAAGACTTTATTGTTGATGTTCATTATGCTTTACAGAAAGAAATATTAATAATGCTTATTTTTTAGCATCAAAGTGCTGCTCAAGCAATCTTGCAACATACTTCCCAATTATATCAAATTCAATATTAACAACCGATCCTTTTTTGAAATCGCCGAAGTTAGTTACATCATAAGTATAAGGGATTATAGCTACTGAAAAAACATTAGGCTCGGAGTCAACAACAGTAAGGCTGACACCATTAACAGAAATGGAACCTTTTTCAACAGTAATGTTTTTTGGGCCCGGATCATATTCAAAGAAAAACTTCCAGCTTCCATCATGTTCTTCTACTTTAGTACATACCGCAGTTTGGTCAACATGCCCCTGTACAATATGTCCATCAAGGCGTCCGTCAATTTTCATGCAGCGCTCAAGATTAACCCTGTATCCAACTTCCCATGTTCTCATATTTGTTTTATCCAGAGTTTCCTGTATAGCTGTGACAGTATATTGTTTCTTGCTTTTGTCAACATCAACTATTGTAAGGCAAATTCCGTCATGAGCCATGCTTTGATCTATTTTGAGCTCATCAGCAATGTCGGTTTGGATTGTAAAGTGGATGTTACCCCTGTCTTTTTCAATTTTTGCAACCTTTCCGGTTATTTCTATAATTCCTGTAAACATATAATAAAAAGTTTAATGATTATTTTTTTGCAAAAGTAATGAAAGTATAGTTTTAAATAAAACCTTCTGCTTAATAACTCATAATATTGCCCTGGTTTATTGGTACCTGCCTTGTAAAACCTTCCTCCAGGGAAATAATCGTTTCTGTGCCTGTTACTTCTTTTATAGTCTGGATTCTTTCTATTACTAATTTTTTTAAATGCTCGTTGCTCTTGGTGAAAATTTTTACAAACAATGAATATTTGCCTGATATATGATGGCACTCAACAACTTCAGGGATTTGTTTTATCTTGTTGAAAACAGTCTCATGCGTTGTCGGGTTAGTCAAATTGACCTGTATGCCAATAAATGCACAAGTATAATATCCAAGTCCTTTCGGATCCAGCATAAACTGAGAACCTTTGATAACACCTGCATTTGTTAATTTTTGAATTCTTTGATGTATTGCAGCCCCGGTAATGCCACACTCACGTGCAATTTCTAAAAATGCTATCCTGGCATTGTTAGTTAAAAAATCTAAAATTTTTTTATCTGTACTATCAATTTGAAAGTGTGATGACATCTTTTTTTGTTTTAAATTTAATAAAATGAGCTAAATAATGATATTTAGTTACAAATAGTAACTTATAATTACAAATATAAAAAATATTGATATTAAATCTATGGTAAATTTGAAAAATATATTACTTTTGCAAAACAAAATATGAATGAAATCGTTATTTGATTAATGAATAATTAGCAATTTAGATTTAGGAAAGACTAAATTGTTTTTTTCATAAATAAGTGTTTTGGTTGGTTGATTGGTTGCCCCGGGTTTGTGGTGATTCCGGGGCTTCTTTTTTAAGAGTTTTTGACAAAAAAAAGAGGCTGCTAATTTAATTTTTAGCAGCCTCTTTTTTTATACCGGGAAGAATTAATACTTTAATTTTTCTCCCATATTATAGAGCATAAAAGCATAAGAATCTGAAACTCCTTCAATTATTTTTTTTGTTGGCTTGCCTGCTCCATGGCCAGCGTCTGTTTCTATTCTTATCACAACAGGATTTGAACCTTTATGTTTGTCCTGAAGTTCAGAAATAAATTTGAAGCTATGTGCAGGAACAACCCTGTCATCATGGTCAGCGGTTGTCACGAATGTTGCCGGGTAGCTTACACCTTCTTTAATATTATGAAGCGGTGAGTAGCTGTATAAATTGTGAAAATGCAGTGAATCTTCACTTGTTCCATAATCCGAGGCCCAGGCCCATCCGATAGTAAACTTGTGATATCTGAGCATGTCCATAACTCCAACTGCCGGCAGTGCAACTTTAAACAGTTCGGGACGCTGCGTCATAACTGCCCCTACAAGCAGTCCGCCATTAGAACCACCCTGAATAGCAAGTTTCTCCGAAGAGGTATAATCATTTTCAATAAGATACTCTGCAGCAGCAATGAAATCATCAAAAGTATTTTGCTTTTCCAGTTGAGTTCCTGCTTTATGCCATTCTCTTCCGTATTCTCCGCCACCACGAATATTAGGTATTGCTAAAATGCCGTCATTTTCCAGTAAAATCAGCCTGGTTATGCTAAATCTGGGTGTTTGGCTTGAGTTGAAACCACCATATCCATAAAGCAGTGTTGGGTTTTTGCCGTTCATTTTCAGGCCTTTTTTATGAACAATGAACATTGGCACCTTTGTACCGTCTTTGCTTGTATAAAAAACCTGCTTTGTTTCGTAATCTTCCGGTGTGAAGTCAATTTCCGGTACAAAGTATTCTTCATAAGTGTTTTCGGCAACATCATATTTGAAAATAGTTGAAGGATATGTAAATGATGAAAATGAGAAGAAGGCTGTGTTCTCATCTTTCTTGCCGCTTAATGAGCCAAAACTTCCTATTGCCGGTAGCTTCAGTTCTCCTTCTTTATCGCCGTCATAGTTGTAGATATAAACTCTGCTTGATGCATCTTTCATGTAATGAGCAAATAGTTTTCCTCCTATTTGTGATACTCCTTGCAATACATCTTCTGTTTCAGGCAAAATAATTTTCCAATTGTCAGGGCCGGGATTTTCCGGGTCAATAAGTACTAATTTATACTTAGGAGCATTTAAGTTTGTCCTTACAAGAATTTTACCGTCAATATGGTCAATTGGAGAATAATCGTATGCAAATCCTTCAGCTATTTTTACGAAGTTTTTATTTGGACTTTTAGTATCCATAACATGAAGAGCATTGCCGCTGGTTGATTCCGACTCGCTTAAAATAACAAACCTTTCATCTTCAGTAGTACCTGCATAATAGTTTCTGCGAGGGTCATTTTTGTTCTCATATATCAGTTTGTCTTCACTTTGTGGTGTGCCTACTTTGTGATAAAATATTTTGTGATATTCGTTTGCAGCAGAAAGCTCTTCACCTTGCTTTGGAGCGTCATACCTGCTATAATAAAATCCGTCATCTTGCCATGAAATACCGCTAAACTTAGCCCATTGTACATGGTCGTCAAGTTCTTCACCGCTGGCAATGTCTTTTACAAATATTTCAGTCCAGTCAGAACCTGCTTTTGAGATGCCATAAGCAAAGTATTTTGCATCATTGGAAATGCTTAACCCGCTTAGAGAAATGGTTCCATCTTCGCACATTTTATTTGGATTTAAAAATTCGCGCGCTTCCCCGTCAATACCATCTTTGATATATAGCACACTTTGGTTTTGCATGCCATCATTTTTAAAGAAGAAATAGTAATTGTCCTTCCAGAATGGTGTGCTGAACTTTGGATAATCCCACAGTTCGGTCAGCCTTTCCTGGATTTTTTCCCTGAAAGGGATTTGATCAAGATAACTGAAAGTAACTTCATTTTGGGCTTTTACCCAGGCTTTGGTTTCTTCACTGTTGTCATCTTCAAGCCAACGATAAGGGTCAGCGACTTCAACACCAAAATAATTATCGGTGACGTCCTGCTTTTTTGTTTCCGGATATTCCAGCTTCGGAGCGTTTGAACAACCGGCAAATAACATAATAATAATTGCCAACAGGGGCAATTTAATTCCATTTTGTTTCATGTTGCATGTTTTTAATTAGACAGAATAGTTAATTGTTTGATAAAAATAAATTGATGATAAAAATAAATCATCTCACTTTTTCGTGATTGTGAAATTAATAAATTAAGCATATTAATGTATTGGTTTATAGTTAAAAAATAATAATAGTTATAATAACATACTCATTATTAACATTTAGTAAGGAATTTTAAAGGGCTAAATATTTTTTTGAGGTGCTATGTGAAAAAGTTCCACGCAAAGTACGCAAAAGTTTAAGCGCTAAATACGCAAAGTTTAAAGGCTGTTAACTACTCTATGAATATTATTTTTTAAAGTTTTTGAGTTAAAGTTTATTAATAAACCTAATTTTATTCCGGATAATTTCAGATAGGTTAATAACTGGGCATAATGCACCGGAACTACTGTTTCAACAGCTTTTATTTCTATAATTAGCTTGTTATTAACCACTATGTCAATTCGGTAACCAACTTCT
>JAWOBS010000088.1:0-15866 GCA_046484145.1 Bacteroidales bacterium | reverse complement strand
AATAGGTATCAGGTATCAGGTATCAGGTATCGGGTATCGGGTATCGGGTATCGGGTATCGGGTATCGGGTATCGGGTATCGGGTATCGGGTATCGGGTGTCGGGTGTTATAACTAATACCTGACAACTGATACCCGACACCTGATACCTAAAAAAAGGCAGGTGTTCTGTCGCGTTCTTTGAACAAAGAATGAGGAAAGTCCGGGCAGCACAGGACAGCATACTTCCTAACAGGAAGCCGTCTGTTTTAACGAACAGGCGAGAGAAAGTGCCACAGAAAATAACCGCCTCACCTTTGGTGGGGTAAGGGTGAAAATGTGAGGTAAGAGCTCACAACATGCACAGGCGACTGTGTATGTGGGTAAACCTTATGCGCTGAGAGGCCAAATATACCGGGGTTTGAGGGTTGTCCGCCCAAACCCGGAGGGTTGGCCGTTAGAGATATGGCGTGAGCCATGTCCAAGATAAATGACAGAAGCATGGTTTCGACTATGTACAGAACCCGGCTTATAACCTGCCTTTTTTATTTATTTTTAATGCACTAAATTCTATAAATCTCCGTTTGGAAATTGATTATTTTTCTATTTGCCGGCCTGATTGTTGAAAAAACACCTTAATTGTTGATAAACAGAGGCTCAGACATAGTTAAAATATACTTAATTTCGTTCCTTAAATCAAAAATCCTTAACATGAGCATTAAAAGATTTATTCTGTTCGTAAGTATTATTAGCTTAGCATTTTGTAATCTGAACGCACAGGAAACTGCAATATATGACCAGCCGGAAGCCGATTTCAGGGAAGCACTAAGCTTGTTCAATAAAGAAAAATACGGTGCCGCACAAAAATTATTTCTTAATACTATTAATAATATTGACGATGTTAATTCTGAAATAAGAGTTAATGCAACTTACTATGCTGCTATTTGTGCAGTAGAACTGTTTCACCCGGATGCAGAAAATTACCTTGCAGAATTTATAAGTAAGTACCCAACGCATCCAAAGCAAGGAATTGCAAGCTTTCAAATGGGCAACCTTCATTACAGGAAAAGATCTTATGATGATGCTTTATATTGGTATGAAAAAGTTGATGTTTTTGACTTAAGCCAAAAAGAAAAAGAAGAGTATCATTTTAAAAGAGCTTATAGTTTTTTTATTAAAGACGATATAGAGAATGCAAAACAATATTTCTTCGAAATAAAAAGCCCTGCTTCACTGTATTTCGCCGCAGCACAATACTACTATGCTCATATTGCTTATACAGAAAGTAATTATGAAACAGCACTTTTATCTTTTCAAAGAATAAAAGATGACCGCAATTTTGGACCCATTGTTCCATATTACATTACACACATATATTATAAACAAGGCAAGTATGATGAAGTTATAGAATTTGCTCCTCCACTGCTTGAAGAATCTTCAACAAAACGATCTGCTGAAATATCAAGGCTTATAGGGGAGTCATATTTTAGAAAGGGAGATTATGAAGAAGCAATTCCATTCCTTGAAACATTTAGAAAACAATCAAGATCAAGTATTTCCAGGGATGACTACTATCAGCTTGGTTTTGCTTATTATAATGCAGAAGATTATGAAAATGCCATAACGAACTTTGAGAAAGTAACAAGTAAAGAAGACAGCCTTGCACAAAATGCATATTATCACCTTGCAGATTCATACCTCAAAACAAATCAAAAAAGATTTGCAAGAAATGCTTTCATCTCTGCCTATCAAATGGATTTTTACCCCAAAATAAAACAAGATGCTTTATTTAATTATGCACAATTATCTTACGAGCTTTCTTACAACCCTTACAATGAAGCTATCATCGCTTTTCAGAAATATATAGAAAACTACCCCGATTCTCCCAGGAGAGAAAAAGCTCATGAGTACCTGATAGACCTTTATATGACAACGAGGAACTATAAAAGTGCTATGGAATCAATAGAAGAAACAGGTATTAACACACCAAGATATAAAAAAGCTTACCAGAGAATAGCATATTACAGAGGAGTTGAACTATTCAATAATGGCAATTATGGCGGTGCAATAGAGCATTTTGATAAATCGCTTCAATATCCTGAGGAAACAGATTTTGTAGCTTTTTCATTATACTGGAAAGCTGAAGCATATTACAGAATGGAAAATTATGATGACGCTATTGCTACTCACCAGGATTTTATTGTCACTCCCGGAGCTTTCAGCATGGACAATTATAATAAGGCTTATTATACTATCGGGTATTCCTGGTTTCAACAAGAAGAGTATCAAAAAGCACTCATCGCTTTCAGGCAGTTTATCAGGAATGAAGAAAACAATAAACGATATATTAATGATGCAAACCTCAGGATAGCTGATTCATACTTTATGTTGAAAAATTATGAAAGTGCTATAGATTTTTACAAAAGGGCCGAAGAAAACGGAATAATAGACACAGACTATGCAATATATCAAAAAGCACTTGTGGAAGGAGTAAAAGGCGATTTTAACGCCAAGATTGAAAGCCTTAAAAAGCTGCTTGAACAGTTTCCTGAAACATCTTTTGCAGATGATGCATTATTCGAAATGGCCAACACTTATATGATACTGGATAATAATCAACAAGCACTCAATTATTACAATAGATTGATCTCTGAACATCCTAACAGCGGCAATACAAAAAATGCAAAGCTAAAATCAGGATTGATCTATTATAATAACAACGAAGATGAGAAGGCTCTGCAGCAATTTAAACATATTGTCGAAACCTACCCCGGCACAAAAGAAGCTGTGGAAGCTTTAACTATTATGAAAAATATTTACGTTGCAATGGATGATGTTGATGAATATTTTAAATACGCAGAAAATATTCCTTTTGCCGATCTTTCAAAAGCACAACAAGATACATTGACTTATGTTGCTGCCGAAAAAAGATATATGCAGGGAGATTGCACCAATGCAATTAAAAGCTTTGCTAATTATATTGAGCAGTTCCCTAATGGTATGTTTTCTGTTAACGCAAGATTTTATAAAGCAGAATGTGATTATAAAATGAATGAACTTCAACTGGCTCTGCGTGGATATGAATATGTCCTGTCACAACCAAGGTCACAGTTTTCAGAAAATGCCGCACTAAGGGCTTCATCAATAAATTACAAACTAAATAATTTCGAGCTTGCTTTAAATCATTTTATTACCCTGGAAGAAGTAGCCGAACAACGCAACAATCTCTTAGAAGCAAAGATTGGCCAAATGCGCTGCTATTTCAAACTTAGTGATTACGAAAACTCAATAGAAGCTGCAAAAAAAGTGACTAGTGATAATAAAGCACCACGCATCATTCTACAAGAAGCGAATCTTATTACTGGAAAATCATATCTTAAACTAAACAAATCGGAAGATGCTGAAAATGCTTTTAGCAAGGTTACCGATCTCGGAGAGACTGAAATGTCAGCAGAAGCTAAGTATAACCTTGCTCTTATTGAATTCAAAAAAGGTGATTATGAAAAGTCGGAAGATCTTATTTTTAAATACATAAATGAAATATCTTCCTATGATTATTGGCTTGCAAAAATATTTATTTTGCTTGCTGATAACTATCTGCAAACTGAAAATGTGTTCCAGGCAAAACAAACCCTGCAAAGTATAATTGAAAATTACAAAGGCGAAGAGCTTAAAAATATTGCAAGAGAAAAGCTAAGAGACATTGAAGCAAAAGAAGAACAAGAACAGCTAAAAACAGATCCGGACACTCTGGAAATAGAATTCCAACCCGGTACTATTTAATGATTGTTGTTATTGTAATATTTAAAATGAAAAAAAATGAATAAGATGCTCAAAATAAAACATATCACTACAATTATCCTGGCCTTGTTGATAACAGGAACAGCCTATTCGCAAGACCAAGACCTTGATTTTGATGAGATACAAGTTGTGGCTCCTTACATGCCCACTGTATCAGAAGCATTTAAAATTCTGGAAAATCCTAAGCTGGAAGATACCTTAGGCGTAGAAATAGATATAGATTATTCCATTCAACCACTTAAGATTAACACCTCTTTTGATGTTGAACCAATCAGCCCTGCCCGAATGAGAGGCGAACCTCTGCCTAAATTATACAAAGGCCTCGCTAAAGCCGGCATTGGCACTCATACAACCCCTTATGCCGAGGTATATTACAACACATTAAGGTCAAACGAATATGCATATGGAGTGAGGGCTAAGCATATCTCATCTTCAGGAGAAATCGAAGGATATGAATACAGCCAGTATAGTGACAACATGATTAATGCCTATGGTAAGAAATTTTACAGAAATATTACTCTTAATACTGACCTGAAGTATAAAAGAGATATGATACACTATTATGGATTTAATGAAGATGATTTTGTTGACAATACTGATGCTTTAGATGCTATCCAAAATATTAATAAATCTGATATTCAGCAGAGCTTTAATATATTTAATGCAGGCGTTAATTATAACACCAATCATATGGATAGTGCTAAACTGCAGCATTCCGCCGGTATATTTTACAGATATATGTTTGATAAGTATGATATGTCTGAACAGTTTTTTTCAATAAGCGGAGATTTAGGCAAACAATTACCGCCCGATCCACTGGGATTTGCAGAAACACAGTATTTTAAGCTTTCAGCAAATGCGGATTTTTTCAGTTCCGATGTTAAAAGCGATGTAATTAACAGGGGTTTAATAAGCCTTGAACCCAGGTTGTATTCTCAGTATAATCTTTTTAAGTTTTATATTGGTTTAAATGTATTAACACAAATTGATAAAAACACATACCTGAAGTTTTATCCCCAGGCACATGCACAAGCTTCTATTGTCAAGGATGTCCTGATAGCTTATGGTACATTTTCAGGTGGAATGGAAAAATACAACTATTATTCTCTTAGCAGAACAAATCCATACATTAACACTCAAAACATGTCACCCTTAAGATTTATGAATAAAAAAGCAGATCTTACCGGTGGCTTTAAGGGCTCAATAAGCTCATATATTGCTTACAACTTTAGTATTTCAAACACTGAAATTGAAGATTTTGCTTTCTTTGTTAATGACACTTCTGAGGTCTTGAATAATAAATTTACATTGGTTTATGATGATGTTCGCAGGTTTAACTTCAGGGCTGAGATTTTTACCCAGATAAGTGAAAAGTTCAGGCTTAGGCTTGTATCTGATTATTATGAATACTCTCTTGCAAATGAAAGAGAAGCATGGCATATGCCTACAGTCGTTGTTGGGGTTGGAGGTAAATATAATATACAGGATAAGATTATCTTATCTCTTGATGCTTTTGCCAGAAATTCAACTTATGCGAGGGATTTTGATAATAGCGGCAATGCTGTTCCGGTAGAACTGGAAGGTTTTCACGTTGACACAAATATCAGCCTGGAATACCGTTATACAAGGCTTTTATCAGTATTTCTCAATTTTAACAACATCCAAAATCAACCTCTTGAAAAATGGATGAACTATCCTACTCAGAAATTTAACTTTTTGGGTGGTGTTAGTTATGCTTTTTAGTAGAGTTAAAAAAACTCATTTTCCGGTTAAAAGCTATATTTTACCATAAGGCCACTCATGCCAAGGTTAATATTTCTGTTTTTTTTCAGAGTTCAACTCCTGAAATAATTGAAATTTATTCTTAATCCAATTAAACTTTTTCGCGTTTTCAACATCAATTAAAAAGCACCCCCAAACCATTGCTAACAAAGGCTTTCAGATATTTATAATTGTTAATAAAAAAACACAACTTTATTCACGTTTTTCGCCGTTAAACCCTTTAAAAATAGTATCTTTGTGGGTTATTTAAAAAACGATAATTATATGAGTGAAGACTTAGGAAAAACGATTGCAGATAAGGCGTCATATGATGCCAAGAGTATCCAGGTTTTAGAAGGCCTGGAAGCGGTTAGGAAGCGTCCTTCCATGTATATTGGCGATACTTCAAGCAAAGGTTTACATCACCTTGTCAACGAGGTAATTGACAACTCCATAGATGAAGCTATGGCCGGTCATTGTAGTAATATTGAATTAACAATTAACGAGAATAATTCAATAACTGTTGTTGATGATGGACGTGGAATTCCTGTTGACATACACGAAAAAGAAAAAAGAAGTGCCCTGGAGGTTGTAATGACAGTTTTACACGCCGGTGGTAAATTCGATAAAGGAAGCTACAAAGTTTCCGGAGGATTGCACGGTGTTGGAGTGTCTTGTGTTAATGCACTTTCCTCAAATATGAAAGTCAGGGTTTACAGAGATAATAAAATATACTACCAGGAATATGAAAGAGGAATTCCTAAAGAAAGCGTAAAAGCAATAGGAGAAACATCAAAAAAAGGAACTGAAATAACTTTCTTACCGGATGATACTATCTTTCAAACAACAATATACAGCTACGAAATTTTGTCAAACCGATTACGTGAATTATCTTTTCTAAACAAAGGTATCAGGCTGAATATTACTGACTTGAGAAAAAAAGATGAAGAAGGCGAATATATTAAAGAATCGTTCTACTCTGAAGAAGGCCTGAAAGAATATGTAAAATATCTTGATGACGGCAGGGAAAAACTGGTTGACGAACCTGTGTATATGTTGAGTGATAAAGGTTCTATTCCTGTTGAAGTTTCAATGCAATATAACTCCTCATTTACCGAAAATTTATATACATACGTAAATAATATTAACACAATTGAAGGAGGTACGCATGTTGCAGGGTTTCGCAGGGCTCTTACCCGTACACTGAAATCATATGCTGAAAAGTCAGGGATGCTTTCTAAACTGAAGTTTGACATAAATGGTGATGACTTTCGTGAAGGGCTTACAGCAGTAATCTCTGTTAAAGTTGCTGAACCACAGTTTGAAGGCCAGACAAAAACAAAACTTGGAAACTCTGAGGTGTCAGGCGCTGTTGACCAGGTTGTTAGCGAAATGCTTACAAATTATTTGGAAGAGAATCCTAAAGATGCTAAAACAATTGTCAACAAGGTAATACTTGCCGCAACTGCACGCCATGCTGCCAGGAAGGCTCGTGAATTGGTACAAAGGAAGAGTGTTTTATCAAATACCGGACTACCCGGGAAATTATCTGATTGTTCTGAGAAAAACCCCGAGCTCTGTGAAATATATCTTGTCGAGGGTGATTCTGCCGGTGGAACAGCAAAACAAGGACGTGACAGAAAATTCCAGGCAATTTTGCCGTTAAGAGGTAAAATTCTTAACGTTGAAAAAGCTATGCCTCATAAAATATTCGAAAATGAGGAAATCAAAACCATGTTTACTGCCCTTGGCGTTTCAGTTGGTACTGAAGATGACTCTAAAGCGCTTAACATCGATAAACTAAGATATCATAAGGTTATTATTATGACAGATGCTGATGTGGATGGTAGCCATATTGCGACTCTTATTCTGACTTTCTTTTTCAGATACATGAAAGAATTAATTGAAAAAGGATATGTTTATATTGCTACGCCGCCATTATATCTTATTAAAAAAGGTAAAGATGAAAGGTATGCCTGGAGTGAAGACGAACGCAAGGAAATTGTTAGTGAATATACTGCCAACGGAAAAGAATCAGGAATTCATTTACAGAGATATAAAGGCCTTGGTGAGATGAATGCTGAACAGCTGTGGACAACAACTATGAACCCTGAATTCAGGATGCTCAGACAAGTTGATATTACCAATGCTGCAGAAGCTAATCGTACATTCTCAATGTTAATGGGCGATGAAGTTCCTCCAAGAAGAGAGTTTATTGAGAAAAATGCTAAGTATGCTAATATTGATGCTTAAGCATTAATTTTAAATAGTTTTGCTATATTAAGGCCTGCTTTATAAATCATTAAAGCAGGCTTTCTATTTGTTCAAAATTAATATCACTAATAGGATTATTTGAGTTTATAACCATGCCGGCAAGTTTAGACTTCTTTTGCTGTAACATGGTTATTTTTTCTTCGATGGAGTTTCTTGTGATAAACTTATATACAAATACTTTCTTATCCTGTCCAATACGGTGAGCACGATTTATTGCCTGGTTTTCAACTGCCGGATTCCACCATGGATCCAGCAAAAATACATAATCAGCTCCTGTAAGGTTAAGCCCCACTCCGCCGGCTTTTAAAGAAATTAAAAACAAATTTTTATCAGCTTTATTCTGAAAATCATCTATAAGAATCTGGCGGTCTTTCTCGGCTGTATTGCCTGTTAAAAAATTAAAAGCGATATTATTACTTTCCAGGTATTTTTTAAATAAGTTCAAATGCTTAACAAATTGTGAAAATATAAGAACCTTATGGCCTTCAGTAATAAGCTTTTCTATACTTCTAACTACCTCAGTATATTTCCCTGATGACCAATTATAATCAGGTTCAGCTAAAGCCGGATGATTTGCTATTAAACGTAATCTCATCAAACTGCTCAATATTAAAAAGCGGCTTTTGTTAATTCCCGTTTTTGAAATGTTTTCTAATATATAATTCCTGATTTCTGATTTCTTTTCTTCATAAATTTCATGTTGTTCTTTTGTCATTTCACAATAGTGAACCATTTCTGTCAATTCCGGCAATTCCTTCTCCACTTCATCTTTTGTCCTTCTTAAAACAAATGGATTAATTAATCTTTGAAGCTTATCACGCTTAATAACATCTTTCGATTTTTCAATCGGTGTTACATACTCATCTTTAAAAAAGGACAAACTTCCTAACATGCCGGGATTTAAAAATGAAAATTGCGACCATAAATCTGTCAGTGAATTTTCAATAGGAGTTCCGGTAAGTACCAATCTATGATAAGCTTTTAAAGATTTTACGGCCTGGAAAATCTTCGATCCGGCATTTTTTATTATCTGGCTCTCATCAAGAATCAAATAATTAAAGTTAAAGTTCTTTAAAAACTCAACATCATTGCGAACTGTGCCATAGGTTGTAAGTACAACATCATAGGCCTTAAAAACGCTAGCCGAACCAGATCGGTTTGTCCCAACATGCTGATGTACTCTTAAAAACGGAGCGAAACGTTCAATCTCTTTTGCCCAGTTATGCACCAAAGACAAGGGCATCACAACAAGAGTCGGTGCTTTTTTGTCAGCCGCTTGTGTTCCTTTTGAGAATATATCGAGCTGATATGCTTCAGAATTATCATCATCATTTTTAATCAGTGGAGCATCGATATCTTCACTCTCAGAATCATGGTATATTTTTGACAATAACGCAATCACCTGCAAGGTTTTACCTAAGCCCATATCATCAGCCAAAACACCTCCGAAACGGTTCTGCATCAAAAAATACAACCAGTTATAGCCTTCAAGCTGATACTTTCTTAATACAGCATTAAGGCCTTTAGGCGGAATCAGACTCTGAATTGGCTTTATAGATGAAGTATTTATAGAAAACTCTTTGCCAATATCAAAATGTGACAGCAAAGTATAATGGTGACGTTTTATGTTAATATTTTCACCATGCTTAGTGCTAAATTTAAAAATATCTTTAAACTGTGAAAACCACTCTTTAGGTATTAAAACAATTTCCCCGTCAGGCAATATATATTCTCTTTCACCTTTTAATATATTGTTTTTCAACTTAACAAAAGGCACATTATATTTTCCAAACTTAACAGTAATCTTAAGGTCAAACCAGTCCGGTTTTTCTTCATACTCTACCTCAAGTTCCGGCTTAACTATTAAATATTGTGATTTAGAAAAATTTTGCTCAACCACAAAGCCTTGCTTTTTAAGCAAATCCTGTTTTTCTGACAGCCAATCAATTATTCTATGGCAGCCCAAAGCTGTTCCTTCATCCTGCCCATTCTCATTTATAACATCAAAATGCAAATCATTCTTATGCCTTAACCCGAATGATTTCAATATACTTGCATACTTTTCTTCAAAATCTATGTCCCTTGGAACCTTCAAAAAAGTATAATCATCATTTACTGCAATAAGTTTTGTTGCATTATTAATTTTATCATTATAAGCATAGGTAACAAGGCCGCCATAATTAAAATACAAACCTGCAACACATTCACCAAAAAGATTGTTTTCAATTTTTAACAGAGGTTTTATATCATCATTGTAATACTCAATCTTAAAGCCCTCAGCTTCTACTTTATGATTTTTTACTGCATTAAGAACAAACTTTTCGAAATAAATTTTTTCTGATGATTTTGGAATTATAACACTTTCCTTGTTAATAAAAGGCAAAAGCTTTCTGCCATCCCATTTTTCATCAAAAATATAAACATTACTATCCAAGAGCAACAAGCAAGGTTTTAAGGATAAAATCATAACCTCCTTTTCAAAAAGATCTACTTTACGATCACTATGAAAAACACTCAGCTTATAAGAGGTATGCTCACTTGTCCTTTTAAAATGAAATAAAACATCTGCCATTTCCTTATAAACAACTATTTCTTCTTCTTTAATCCTATCATTAACTCCGCCTTTATAAAAGAGAGGAATATCGTTTTCTGCTAATAATTTTACAAGCTCATAATGCCTCCTGTCAATATAAGGCCTGACATGCTCATTTATAAATTCCTTATTCAGACCTTTGATAAAATCCTTTATCTTAACTTTATTTCTATTAAATCTTTTCAATAGATTTTCATCAGAGTACTCATCAATAATTTGAAGTGCATTTTCCTGGATAGAAGTTATTTCTGAAAAATGGTCGTAATAAGTATTTTTTGTAATTCTGCTAAACTCGTATGAAAAAAACCCTTTAGCATTTATTTTGACAGCAAAAGGTTCTATAAGGACACCCAATACTTCGTGTTTAGTTATAGCAAAAACAAATTTTGTTTCTCCGAATGAAGTTTCAGGTTTATTTATCATCTAGGATGGATGTTGTAAAATTAATAAATCAACAAATTACAAAAATAACACAAAAGCAAATAGAAATAAAATGATTTGATTAATTTAAGAGATTTGTTTGCTTATTGTATATAAAACAAATTCAACAGGAAAAGTGCCCGGAACAGGGCTCGAACCTGCACGTTGTTGCCAACACTAGTCCCTGAAACTAGCGCGTCTACCAATTCCGCCATCCGGGCTATAATATATTGTGTAAGAAAAGTGTGCCCAGGACAAGAGTCGAACTTGCACAGCCTTGCGGCCACTACCCCCTCAAAGTAGCGTGTCTACCAATTTCACCACCTGGGCATGAAGTAATGATTTTTACCTTAATAGCAGGGCAAAATTATAAAAAATAATCATTCAATAAAATTATTGTTTCCGAAAATACGTGCATATTAAAATTAAAAAACACCCTATAAGGAATGTAAAGCAATTGACGGCCAAAACTTGTAAGTTTAAATAAATAAACAGTTTTTCTTATATGCCTTAAATGGTTTTTAAAAAAACACTTAAATAAGCTGTTAAAATAATTGCAATTCTTTTTATCACTTAAATTGAAATTAAATTCAACAAACAAACAAAATTTATATCAATTCTAAATAACGATATATCTATCTTGCTTACAATAACATACATGAAGATTAGCAAGGTTTATACCTTTTTACACAACTACAATTGCATTAATTATCACATCAAAAAAGCAATCTAAATAATGTAGTTTTCATTTAGTTTTCTAATTTTGCCACGTTATATAAAACAGAATAATAATTAAATATTTTCATTCACTCTCAAATCCTAAATAAAGTGAACGAAATCACTCTTATATCGGTAATATCACTGGGCTCATTAGGAGCAATTGCTGCTGTTATATTATATTTTGTAGCCCAGAAATTCAAGGTAATTGAAGATCCGCGAATAGATGTTGTAGAAGAAAAACTACCGGGAGCCAATTGTGGTGGTTGTGGCTTAGCAGGCTGCAGAGCCTTCGCAGAGGCAGTTGTTAAGGCTGAAAGCCTTGAAGGTTTTAATTGTCCACCCGGAGGCAATGAAGTTATGAAGGAAATCGCTGAAGCTTTAGGCCTTGATGCGCAGGAGTCGGAACCTATGATAGCTGTTGTTCGTTGTAATGGCAGTTTGGAGAACTCGCCTCCAAAGGTAAAATTCGAAGGTGTAAACACATGTCAGTTTGCTCACAGCCTTTTCTCCGGTGAAGGAGGATGTCCTTTTGGTTGCCTTGGATGTGGCGACTGTGTTGAGGCATGCAATTTTGATGCAATGTACATGGACAGCAAAACAGGACTTCCGGTTATCCTTGATGATAAATGTGTTGCCTGCGAAGCTTGCGTTAAAGCCTGCCCCAGGAACATCATTGAAATGCGCAAAAAAGGTAAAAAAGACCGGCGTATTTTCGTTTCCTGTATTAACACCGAAAAAGGTGGCGTGGCTCGTAAAAATTGCAAAGTGGCATGTATTGGCTGTGGGAAATGTGTTAAAGAATGTCCGTTTGAAGCTATTACATTAGAAAACAACCTTGCATACATTGACTATGACAAGTGTAAACTTTGTCGCAAGTGTGCCCCGGTTTGCCCAACAAACGCAATACATGAAATAAACTTTCCTCCAAGAAAAGAAAAGAAAGAGGAAACCACAAAAGCTGAAGCATAATAAGATTATAAATGTTTATTGTTTCAAATCATAAAAAATTAAAGTTTTGAAAACATTTGAAATTGGTGGTATTCACCCCCCGGAAAATAAAATATCAAAAGATGTTCCCATCGAAGTATTAAGCATCCCCAAAACTGTATATATTCCACTTTCACAGCATTTAGGAGCTCCGGCAGTGCCTGTTGTTGATAAAGGCGACTCTGTGAAAACCGGGCAATTGATCGCTAAAGGAGAATCATTTATTTCTGCAAACATACATTCATCTGTAACCGGAACCGTCACCAAGATAGACAGCATTATTGACTCAAGTGGATACAGGAGAAAAGCAATAATTATTGACACTTCTGATGATGAGTGGGCAGATGGGATAAATAGCAGCACAGATATTGAGAGGGAGCGGAATACGACTAAAGATGATATAATAAAAAAAGTTCAGGATAAAGGCATTGTTGGAATGGGTGGAGCAACATTTCCCAGCCATGTGAAACTGATGGTTCCAAAAGGGAAGAAAGTTGAATATCTTATAATAAATGGAGTTGAGTGTGAACCATATCTAACTTCTGACCACAGGTTAATGCTGGAAAAAACTGAAGAAATGCTCATAGGTATTTCTTTGCAAATGAAAGCTTTAGAAGTTAGCAGGGCAATAATTGGTATTGAAAACAACAAGCCTGATGCTATACAAAAAGTAAAAGAAGTAGCACAAGACTTTCCCGGCATTAGTGTTGAGCCGTTAAAAATCAAATATCCGCAGGGTGGAGAAAAACAGTTAATTAAAGCGCTGATAAACCGTGAGGTACCATCAGGCAAATTGCCAATTGAAGTTGGATGTGTTGTACATAATGTCGGAACTGCATTTGCTGTTTATGAAGCGGTGCAAAAAAACAAGCCACTAATTGAAAGGATAGTAACTGTTACAGGTAAAAATGTAGCAAAACCTTCTAATTTCCTGGTAAGGATTGGCACTCCTGTTTCAGCATTAATTGAAGCTGCCGGAGGCTTACCCTCAAATGCAGGTAAAGTTGTAAATGGCGGGCCAATGATGGGTAAAGCATTAAACAACCTCGATGCTCCTGTTACAAAAGGAACAAGTGGAATTTTACTTTTCCCAGAGGTAGAATCATCAAGAAAAACATTACATAACTGTATTAGGTGTGCAAGATGTATGAGCGTTTGCTGCATGGGACTTGAACCACATCTTTTGGCTGTTTTAGCTGAAAATGAAAAGTATGAGGAATGTGAAAATGAAAGAATTATGGACTGCATAGAATGTGGTTCTTGTTTATATATTTGCCCTTCAGGAAGGCCTTTGCTTGATAATATCAGGGTAGGAAAAGCAAAAGTCGGACAAATAATCAGAAGCAGGACAAATAATTAATTAATAATGATCAAAGGTATAAGCTAAGATTAAAAATTATGAGTTTATTAACCGTATCGGGTTCACCCCATGTTTATACAAATGAATCGGTAAGCAAGATTATGTATGGAGTGATTATTTCACTTATACCTGCCATGCTGGTTTCGTTTTATTATTTCGGGCTGGCAGCTATTCTGCTAACCCTAACAGCCGTTGTATCATGTATGGCTTTTGAGTTTTTAATTCAAAAGTACCTGATTAAAGGCCCCGTAACTGTTTTTGATGGTTCTGCCATAATAACAGGATTATTGCTGGCTTTTAATGTGCCTTCAAGCCTTCCGTTATGGATGATGGTAATTGGTGCTGCTGTTGCAATAGGAATGGGAAAGATGACCTTTGGAGGACTTGGTAAAAATCCATTCAACCCTGCATTGGTAGGAAGGGTATTCTTATTGATATCTTTTCCTGTTCAAATGACAAGCTGGCCGGAGCCGGAGATATTAAACACTCAACTCACTGATGCAGTAACAGGTGCTACTCCACTTGCGATAATTAAAGAAGGTTTAGCTCAAGGCAGAAGCGTTAGTGAACTTATGTCTGAAATACCGGGTTATCTGCAAATGTTTTGGGGAAACATGGGTGGTTCCATTGGTGAAATCTCTGCTATTGCTCTTTTAATAGGTGGTATTTATATGCTGATAAGAAAGATAATTACATGGCATATACCTGTTGCATACTTAGGTAGTGTAGTTATTTTCTCCGGTATCTTATGGTTAGTAAATCCTGAAACATACATTGATCCTTTATTCCACCTGGTTACGGGAGGAATGATGCTCGGTGCTCTGTATATGGCTACTGACATGGTTACAAGCCCTATGTCATATAAAGGAATGATTATTTTCGGTATTGGCTGTGGGCTTTTAACAATGGTTATTAGAATATTTGGTGCGTATCCGGAAGGTGTGTCATTTGCAATATTGATTATGAATGCATTTGTACCTTTAATTAATACATATGTTAAACCAAAAAGGTTTGGGGAGGTTATAAAAAATGGCTAAAAAAGAATCTACATTTTTGAATATGCTTATCACATTGATAGTGGTAACATCGCTTGCATCATTTACGCTTGCAAGTGTTTATAATTTAACCAAAGAACCAATTGCCAAAGCCAGAGAGGCTGCAAAACAAAGGGCAATAAGCATGGTTGTACCTGAATATGACAATTTAGAAACAAAGCTTATTAAAGCCTTTGACGGAACAGACTCGCTTGAATTTAACCTAGCATACAAAAACAATGAATTAGTTGGAATTGCAGTAGATTCATACACAAATTCAGGCTTCAGTGGCAAAATTCGCGCAATGGTCGGGCTTTATCCTGATGGACGGATTTATGATGTTGTTCATCTTGAACATGAAGAAACACCAGGCTTAGGCGATAAAATTGACAAATCAAAATCTGATTGGAGCGACCAATTTAAAGATTTTGATCCTACTGAAAAAACTTTGAAAGTTGATAAAGATGGTGGCGATATAGATGCTATTACTGCTGCTACAATCACAGCAAGGGCATATTGTGATGCAGTTAATCGGGCATATATGACTTTTAAAGAGAATGATGATATCTTAATGGAGACATCTACTGATGACGCTCCTGAGAATGATAAAAACAATGATTATATAACCCAAAAAGAAGGAGAGTAAAAAATGGGTAAACTAAAAATATTTACAAAAGGATTCATTAAAGAAAACCCGGTCTTTACATTGCTTTTGGGGTTGTGTCCGGCTCTTGGAGTTACCACCTCAGCAGTTAACGGATTAGGTATGGGATTAGCTACAACATTTGTTCTGGTGATGTCAAATATTGTTGTTTCTATCATTAAAAATTATATCCCGAATAAAGTCAGGATACCCTCTTTTATTGTAATCATTGCTTCCTTCGTAACTATCGTTTCTTTGGTAATGGAAGCATTTCTTCCTGCATTGTTTGATGCTCT
>JAWOBS010000078.1:0-2713 GCA_046484145.1 Bacteroidales bacterium | reverse complement strand
TCCTTCATGTTTTTCAGTTCGCTATGCAAAACCGCTAATTCTTCCGGCTCTGCCTTAACGAAAAGACTCCTAAGAAAACCGGCACGGGTAAATTCCTCATACGGCTGCACCATTTCAACGCCGGCTCTTATACGTGCTGATTTATTCTGATGAGAGTTCTTGAATACAAAAGAGCAATAGTTAAAAGGAAGATGAATTTTATTATTTAAAACATAATTGATACACTCAAGAGCAATTACTTCAGATTCAGCAACCAACACTTTGGGGCCATGTAAAAAGTGAAAACCTTTTTTCATTAAGCGCTCTACATTATATGGTGTAGCACGGAGCTGATGCAGGTTAAGGTGATCAACACCAATGTCTGCCAAATCCTTGCAAACTGCCTTAAGCTTTTCCAAATCAACAGCAGGAATTTCAACTGTCACAACAGGAATACGCCCCACTGCCATTGCCACTTTATTCAGACTATAAGCGGTAGCGCCAATATCAAAACGAATTTCATCAAGGCCGGCTTCTGCAAGCAGATCAAGTTTTGTTTCATCGGCAAGGATTCCGTTAGTATACAGCCACAGGTGCAGCTTTTGGTCAAAATGCTTTTTAATAGCTTTAACAAAATTCAATGTTTTCTCAAAAGTAAGAAAGGGCTCACCTCCACTCAGGCTTGCACCTTTAAAACCAAAGCGTTCCAGGTAAGCAATATAGCTTTCGGGTTCGGCAAAGGTAAAAGTCTGGGTTGAAGGCTCTGATATTTCATTTTGAGCACTTGGGCAATAAAAGCAAGCAGCATTGCATTTGTTATTGATAAAAAGACAGGACCATTCACCTTCTGCACATATTCGGCAACCGGGTGAAAGATTTCTTATATCAGTTTTGGTGATATTATATCCGAAAAGAGCATCATTCTCCTTTATTAGAGAAATCAATTCTTTCCTTTGTTCAGACATCTGAGATAAAAAGGCTTCATCAGCCCATTTCATGCTTGAGTACCATTGTCCGAACTCTTTTTTATTGGCCTTGATGTGCAATTGCTTTTCCAACTCAATCACACGACTCAAAAAATTACTGTTATCCACTGATTGTCAAAGAAATAGAAATATAAATAAAAATAGCCGGTAAAAGTAATGAATTGTAGAATTTTTGGATGAATTTTAACATAAAATAAATTATGCAGAATTGAAATTCCTGTTGAAAGATTCTGGTTTCGGCAATTCCTGTGCGTTATTTCTAACGAATGTGAGAGATCTCGTAATACCTGCATTTTCTCTAATACTTTTTTGTCATTGCCACAAAAAAGTATTGCAAAAAAGGTCTAGGCAAAACGAAAGCCACCGCGCTCTGCGAGAATGCAAGAATTGCAGACAAAGCTGGCAAAGCCTCTTTGTCGTCTCGTCAATTTTGACGAGACCATGGCCGGCGCGCATGTTCTAATCCAGCATTTATGCAGATATTAAGCAATAGCTCCGCCAGGAGCGTAAACATTTGTAGCGCAATGGAGAAGAAGTTTATTTAACAGCAAGGTTTGCACGGAAGTTTATTGGTGCAAAACAATATTATCCTTAAATGAATATTCACCGGATTTGTATATGCTCCAGATAACAGCAGTTTTTTCAGGGTCCCGAAGGGTCGGGATTTCCGCTTCGCTCCAATATGCAAGTTTTTTACAGCCCATTATTTTTGTTATTGTGCTCAAAAATAGCTGTTCTTTAATCAAAAACAAAGTAATTACTATTGTAATTTTCAGGCAATTGTAGTATTTTTGTAAAGTAGTTTTTGGAAATGACATTAACTAAAAATCTTACACTAAAAAATAGACATGAAGCAAATAGTTTTAAATATTCCCGACAATAAATATCGGTTCTTTATGGAACTAATTAAGAGTCTTGGTTTTGTTAAAATAAAGAAAGAAGTTAGGCTAACAAATGAGCAAAAGGATTTTATAGATGGGACTAAGAAATCATTGCTGCAGGTTGATCAGCATTTGAAAGGAGAAATTAAATTAAAATCTGCAGAGAAATTATTAGATGAGCTTTAATATACACAACAGATTTTTTTGAAAAGGAGCTTAAAAAACTCTCGAAAAAACACCCCTCTATTAAAGACGATTATAAAACCCTATTAGATTCTTTAATAAAAGAGCCAGTTCAAGGACAACCACTTGGAAAAGACTGTTATAAGATTCGCATGGCCATTACATCTAAAGGCAAAGGAAAATCAGGTGGATCAAGAGTAATTACCTGCGTTAAGATTATTGCTGAATCAGTTTTCCTACTTTCCATCTATGACAAGTCTGATAAAGAAACAATTACCGATAAAGAACTTGATAACTTGCTTATGTTTGCAGGTTTATAATAACAAAAACAACTTACTTTTTAAAGCTTATTGATGCTTTTATCACCAAAGTAAAACTAAAGCAATTGGCGCTTTAGTTGGTTGTTACTGCTTTTTCCCTTTTCCCAATATTGGGAATGATTATTTTGGTTTTGTGGTGGAAGGTGCAGTGCTGATTTTTAATCCTGATGAGGTGTATTGTATCATTTGCTGTGGTGATAATCTTAACAGTTTCTGTTTGTAAATATATGAATTTTATCTGTTTACTTTTTTCTTGGATAAAAAAGTAACAAAAAATCAAGGCAAAACGAAAGCCACCGCACGTGTTCTATTCAGCATTGTTGGGATTTCAACGAGATCCTTCACTTCGCTGGCGCTACGTTCA
>JAWOBS010000241.1:0-5907 GCA_046484145.1 Bacteroidales bacterium | reverse complement strand
ATTCCGGCATGATAAAAGAAAATACCGGTGATTAATCCTGAAATGGGTTTGTAAAAAAATATCATATAATTGCCCCCGGTAAAGAAACGTGCCGGGGAGGCACGTCTCTTTATGAATTGCCGTTTTTTCCTGAGGGAGACGAGCCAAGAGGCTCGTCTATCAGATTATCCACCGGATCTCTCACGTTCGTTCGGGATGACGTGCATGGGAATGACGAAATCCACCAGAACTGGAAGCTTCCGACTGGAGCTTCCAGCTTCGGGCTTTCAATAAAGGCTTTTAGTTTTTATAACCTATTCTTCTCCTTTCTTGTTGCTCTTGGTCAAGTTTGTTTTGTTTCAATAAAAAATTTATAGCTTCATAAATATCCTGAAATTGCTTATCGTACTTTTCTTCTACAAATTTTAGTTTCTCATTAAGCTCTTTGTAGTTAATTAATAAATTCTTCATTGCAATAAATGCCCTGATAATTGCAATGCTGGTTTGTCTGGCTTTTTTACTTTTTAAAACATTTGCAAGCATTGCAACTCCATATTCAGTAAAAGCTTTTGGTCTGGCAGTCTTTGGGCGTTTTGCAGGATATGTTGTCACAATTTGTGATGACATAAATTCAAGTTCTTCTAAAGTTAATTCAAACATGAAATCCTCTGGAAAAATATCAATATTTCTTTTAACAGCTTGATTCAAAGCCCTGGTTTCCACTTCATATAGAAGAGCAAGGTCAAAGTCCAACATTACATTAAAGCCCCTGATTTGATAAATCTTTTTTTGAATAACCTCCGGTTGCATAATAAGTGTATTTTACATATAAAAATAAGTTACAAATATAATTAATTAAACATATTTACACACATATGGCTTAATTATTTATATAAACATCTTTTTTGCTGGATGGAGAAACAGGATATTTCCAGGATTAAAGGAATGGAGACGTGCCGGGGAGGCACGTCTCTAAAGATTATCAACCGGATCTCTCACCGGAATCCAATTATTTAAAAATTATCTCAGTTCTATCAGGGCCGGTGGAAATAGTATTTACAGGAACATTTACAAAATCTTCAATAAACTTAATGTATTTCTTAAGATTCTCGTGAAGATTTTGAAAACTCTTTTGATTTGTTATATCGTGCTGCCAACCGGGCAGTTCAGTATAAACCGGTTTTAACAGTTCCGGCTCAATTTTAAATGGCAGGTAGTCTAATTCTTCCCCATTATAAATATATGAAGTACAAACTTTAAGCGATTCAAAAGTATTTAAGACATCCGCTTTAGTCATAATAAGCTCTGTAACACCATTAAGCATCACGGCATATTTAAGAGCAACAAGGTCGAGCCATCCGCAACGGCGTGGCCTTCCGGTAGTACTTCCATATTCATTGCCAATGTCTCTCATTCTTTGGCCATCATCGTCAAAAAGCTCAGTAGGAAATGGGCCGCTCCCCACACGTGTACAGTAAGCTTTAAAAATTCCTATTACTTTTCCTATTTTTGAAGGTGCAACACCCAAACCGATACAAGCACCGGCAGCAATGGTATTTGATGATGTCACAAACGGATACGATCCAAAATCAATATCTAATAATGAACCCTGTGCTCCTTCTGCCAAAAGAGACACTCCTTCATTAAGCTTTTTATTAATAAAAACCTCACTGTCAAACAAGCGCAATTTTTTAATCAGTTCTATGCCTTCAAACCACTCCTTCTCATATTCTTCAAAACTTTGATTTTCCGGTTTAAACTCATTAACATCTATATCAAGATTTTTTGCCTGTTTAAAATGTGCTTCTTTAAGTTTATTGTATTTATCAATAAAATCAACAAGTTCAATATCTCCAATCCGAATTCCATTCCTGGCATATTTATCGGTATAGGCAGGTCCAATTCCTTTCAGAGTACTTCCTATCTTAGCATCACCTTTGCTTTTCTCATTCACAAAATCCAACAACCTGTGGGATGGCAGTATCAGATTTGCTTTTCTGGAAATAAACAATTTTTGTTGCACTTCTTCTAGTGAAAGTCCAATATGAACAATTTCATTTTTAAAAGTAAGCGGGTCAATAACAACACCATTGCCAATAATATTAGCAGTTTCTTTATGGAAAATTCCGGAGGGGATAGTATGGAGGATGTATTTTTTGCCTCCAAATTCAAGAGTATGCCCGGCATTAGGGCCACCCTGAAATCTTGCAATCATTTTATAATCGGGAGTAAGGACATCAACAATTTTTCCTTTCCCTTCGTCGCCCCATTGCAAACCAAGCAGAACATCAACTTTTGAAACACTAGTCATTATAAAAATTTTTGGAATTTACATAAAAAAACGGCCAAAGACCGCTATTGAAATTTCCCTCAAAAATAAACAAATTTTTGGTGATAAGCTCCTATTCTTTATCAACAAAACACAAAAAACCAATGTTTTATAGTTTTAACTTTTTGCCTGGCAATTCTTACAAATACCATAGAAAACAAAGCTTCGATGAGATATTTTAAACCCCATTAACTTTTCAACAGAGTTTTGTATTTCCTGCACCCGGGGGTCACAAAATTCATAGACTTCTCCACATTCAGCACAAATAAGGTGATCATGCTGCTTATATTTATAAGATTTTTCAAACTGGGCTACGTTTTTACCAAATTGATGTTTTACAACCAAGCCACATAGAAGCAATAATTCAATAGTATTATAAAGTGTTGCCCTGCTAACCCGGTATTTATTGTTTTTCATTTTTATGTATAAAGACTCTACATCAAAATGGCCTTCAGTATTGTATATTTCTCTCAATATTGTATACCTTTCAGGAGTTTTCCGGTGTCCGTTTTTTTCAAGATAAGCTGTGAAAATGTTCTTTACAGTATCAAATGATTGTTCGTTGCTTTTTGAATTACTCATTTGCCAATAATTTAATTACACTTTTTAATTCTAAGCACACATTGGTTAAGAAATACTTAACATCTTGTTTTTTATATAACAACAAACAAGATAAAATGTTAAAATAAAAATATTTGTAAAGATATAAAAACTTTCTTTATTTGAAATCTTTTTAAATAAAGAGATTTAAATGTTGTAATTCAATGATTAAGAAAAAGTCGAAGAGGCAATAACCTAGCTTTTGCTAATTCGGACAACTTTCTGAACGCCTTTAATTCCTTTTAGTTTTTCGATAAGTTTATTAAGAGTTTTAGTGTCGTAAATATAAAGCATAACAATTCCTTCAAAAGTGCCGGCATCACTTTTTATATTAATAGACCTGATATTAAGGCTATATTCGGCAGAAATAATACTGGTGATATTGTTTAGTATTCCAACATCATCGATTCCGATAATTTTTATCCCCGACAAAAATCCAATTGATTTACCTGTAATCCATTTAGCTTTGATTATTCTATAGCTATATTTAGCCATCAGGTGCACTGCATTCGGACAATTGTTTCTGTGTATTTTAATTCCTTCTGAGATTGTGACAAAGCCAAAGACATCATCACCGGGAATTGGATTACAACATGGAGATAAAGTATAATTAAGCTCTTGCATATTATCACCAATGAGCAGGGTATCAGGATTTTTCTTTAACTGTTTTCTAATTATATCCTGTTCATCATCTTTTTGAGAAATTGGCCTTGATTTAGCAAATGGATTTTTCAGATAGTTAAGTAAGCCTCCTTTTTCAGTATCTGATTGATAATTTTTCAATTGCTTAAGTCCAATTTTCCCTACAGCCACATCATAATAAAGGTCAAGGGTAGAAGGAATTTTGAAGTAATTAAGAATTTTTTGAAGATTATCAGAATTATTATCAATTTTAAGCTGTTTTAATTTCCTTGCAAGAATATCTTTACCTTCATCAGCCTTAGATCTTTTCTCTTCTTTAAGTGCTGATTTAATTCTCCCCTTAGCTCTTGCGGTGGTGGCATAGTTCAGCCAATCAAGCTTAGGTTGTTGTTTAGATGATGTAATTATTTCAACCTGGTCTCCACTTTTCAGCTCATGATTAAGAGTAACCAGTTTATGGTTTACTTTTGCTCCAAGGCAATTATTTCCCACCTGTGAGTGGATGCTATAAGCAAAATCCAGTGCAGTAGATCCTACGGGTAAAGTCCTGAGCTCACCTTTTGGTGTAAAAACAAATATCTCATCAGAAAACAGATTAAGTTTAAAGTCATCAATAAAACCCAGAGCATCGGATTCTGAGGCCTTAAGCATTTCCTTAATTCTACGCAACCACTTGTCTATACCACTTTCTGAAGTTTTAGATTCTTTGTATTTCCAGTGGGCAGCATATCCTTTTTCGGCAACATCATCCATCCTTTTTGTCCTAATCTGCACTTCTACCCATCTCCCCTGCCTGCTCATAACTGTAGTATGCAGTGATTCGTAACCATTAGCTTTGGGAGTTGAAATCCAGTCGCGCAGCCTGTCTGGATTCGGCCTGTAAATATCGGTAACTATTGAATACGCTTTCCAGCAATCAGCTTTTTCCCTTGCTTCGGGCGAGTCAATAATAATTCTTATTGCAAAAATATCATAAACCTCTTCAAAGGGAATTTCCTTAGATTTCATTTTTCCCCAAATAGAGCTGATTGATTTAGGCCTACCAACGATAGAGTATTCAAACCCATTTTCGTTTAAAGCTTTTTTTATCGGAGATGTAAAACTTGCTATAAACTTAGCACGTTCTTCCTGTGACTCTTTAAGTTTTTTCGAAATTGTATAAAAAATCGTTGGATCTGTATATTTTAATGCAAGGTCTTCCAGTTCGCTTTTTATTCCATGGAAACCCAATCTATGTGCCAGTGGAGCGAAGAGATACAAGGTTTCATTGGCTACTCTTTGTTGCTTTTTCGGGGGCAATGCATCAAGAGTTCGCATATTATGCAGTCTGTCAGCAATTTTTATAAGTATTACCCTAACATCATCAGAAAGAGTAAGCAACATTTTCCTGAAATTCTCAGCCTGTATTGAAACAGTTTGATCAAAAATTCCGGAAATTTTAGTCAGCCCGTCAATTATCCGTGCAACCTCTTCATTATAGTATTCAGTAATATCTTCCAGAGTATAATCAGTGTCTTCAACAACATCATGCAGAAGGGAGCACACAACACTAGTTGCACCAAGCCCAAATTCCTGAACTACAATTTTCGCAACTGCAATAGGATGATAAATATATGGCTCACCACTTTTTCTACGGTGGTATTTATGTGCTTCGACAGCAAAATTAAAAGCCTGCCTTATCCATTTTCTGTCTTCCTTTGATGTATTGGCACGACATGCTGCAAGCAGGCTCTTATATTGTTTTAATATTTCACGGCGTTCATCTTCCTGATTAAATATTTGCTGTATTTTATCAACCTTTTTTAATTCTTTTGACACTGTTTATTAGTTTTAAGTACACCTTTCAAAGTAAAAAATAATTTATAATAAAATCATCAGGAAAACAACTATTTTTTACCAGGCATAAAGAGGGAATTTACTCATCATTTCGTTTACTTTTTTCCCAACGCTATTAATAACATCTTCATTATCAATATTGCTAATTACTTCGTCAATAAGGTCAACAATAACTTCAACATCAGCCTCTTTAAGACCCCTGGTTGTTACTGCCGGAGTTCCTATTCTTATTCCTGAAGTTTGGAAAGGTGATCTGCTGTCAAAAGGCACCATGTTTTTATTAATAGTAATATGAGCTCTTACAAGAGTATTTTCAACTTTTTTACCTGTAATATCCGGGAACTTTGATCTGAGGTCAATAAGCATCAAGTGATTATCTGTACCTCCGGAAGTAACATTATATCCTTTATCAATAAATGCTTTAGCCATTGCCTGGGCATTTTTCATAACTTGCTTTCCGTACTCTTTAAAAGAGGGTTTTAGGTCTTCGGCAAAAGCGACAGCCTTAGCAGCAATTACAT
>JAWOBS010000125.1:0-2938 GCA_046484145.1 Bacteroidales bacterium | reverse complement strand
GATGCATATAATCGTGAGCACTCATGGCCAAGTAGTTGGTGGGGAGGTTCCTCAGATACTATGTATACCGACATCTATCATTTATACCCGGCTGATAAGCATGTGAATGGACAAAGAGGCAGTTATATTTTTGGACAAACAGATAACCCCAGCTGGACATCATTGTCTGGCCACGAATTAGGCAATAATTCATATGGTGGCATTTATACAGGGACTGTTTTTGAACCAAGCGACGAATATAAAGGCGACTTTGCCAGAACCTACTTTTATATGGTAACAAGATATAAAAGCCGTTTGGCAAACTGGTCAACTATAAGTAATGCCAGTATTATTCTTGATGGATCTCAATATCCTGCCTTTGAAACCTGGGTAATGGATATGCTGCTGGAGTGGCATAATAACGATCCGGTCAGTCAAAAAGAAATAAACAGGAATAATGCTATATATGCAATTCAAGGCAATAGAAACCCATTTATTGACAATCCTCAGTTTGTTAACCAGATATGGGGCACGCCTGCAGAACCAACTCCTGTTGCATCTATTGCAGAATTAAGACAGCAAAGTGTGGATGGAGTTACCGTTTATCATTTGACCGGAGAAGCAATATTAACTTTTCAGCAAGCATACAGAAATAAAAAATACATCCAGGATCCTGATGGACAGGCTGCTATTGAAATTGATGACATAGGTAATATAATTAACACTACATATAGCCGGTATGACGGAATTACGGGAATAAAAGGAACATTATCTTCCTATAATAACCTATTGCAGTTTATCCCTGTTGAAGATCCGGGTGCTCCTACATCTACAGGCAACGTAGTAGTGCCTGAAGAAAAAACATTAATAGAAATAAATAGTAACGACCAGGCAAAGCTTATTAAAGTCAGAAATGTGTCTTTTGACATTTCTGGAACATTTGCAAATGGAACAAATTACAATATTACTGACCCTAGTGGTAATCTTGTATTTAGGACAAACTTTTATGACGTAGATTACATTAATACAGCAATTCCGGAAACAAATAAACATATTACTGCAATTGTTTATCAAAATCTGGATGTTATACAAATAAATGCAAGAGAGTTAAATGATTTTGAAGATGCAGCTTTATTAGGAGATGTTAATGGAGATGGTTTGATTGATGTATTGGATGTTGTATGGATGGTTAATTATATCAATGGAGACCCACCCCTTGGGTTTATTACTGAAGCAGCAGATATAAATAATGATACATTGATTAATGTGACAGATTTAACTATGTTAATTGATATGATATTGGCAGGTTCATAAAACTCTTTTGATAATAGTTTTATTTCTTTGCTTTTTCATATAAAGAAATAATTTTGTCTGTAATGATATCCAGGGAGAATTCTTCCTTTATCATTACAGACATTTTTTTTGCTTCTTCCTTATACTTTTTATCGTTTTCAAAAAACGAAATTATTTCATTAACAATTTTTTCTGTATCAGGCTTAGGAGCTTTTACATCAACAAAATTTGTGTCTTTTACTTCGTGGTATTTCTCTATTGTTAAAAGCCCTCCTATCCTTTTATTATTAGCAAGTAATACGGGAACTCCGGAAGAAGCAGCTTCCAAAGCTACACGGCCTACACCCATAACCAATGATAAATACCTGAAGTGATTGTGAACACACTGCTCGTAACCAACAATATGGCAGTAATTTCTTTTATTACGCTGATTAAATTCTTTTACAAGCTCTTTGATTTCATTAAACGATTTTCCTTCTCCAATAATATATAATTCAACATCATTATATTTTTGAATTATAATCGGCATTACATTATTAATAAAAAGCTCAAGAAAAATGCTATGAGTTTTATTTAATTTACTGATATATCCAATTCTGTATGGTTTTGGGCAATAATTATCCTCAACAGCTATAACTCCGTTTGGAATAAAAACACTCTTTTTATGAATATTGTATCGTTGTGGAGTAGCTTTAAAAACAAAACGACTTACAAATATAATTTTACTTAATATCCTGCGTGACAAAAAATGTTTCAAATCATATTTGGCTCTGCCATGAATAGTTGCAACTACTTTTCGTCCTGATATAAAACCGGCAATAGAGCCAATCAGAATAGCCAGTCTTTGATGTGCATGAATAATATCAACATTATATTTCTTTATAATGAATAATATTTTCAATATATGTAAAGGAATTAATATATCCCTGAACTTAACTATAATATTTTTAATATCAGGATGTAATCTTGCTAACTGCCTGCCACTCCCTCCAACAATAATAACTCTATGGCCTTTTTGAACAAGCGAATTACCAAGGTCACAAACATGATTCTCTGCACCTCCAAAATCAAAACGCTTTATAATTAACAAAACTGTCATAATAATACACATCCATTATATATTATACAAAAGTGATTCTAAAGATATTTAAATTATGGAATAAATAACAAATAATGGAATAGAAAACTACACTTAGTTGAACAAACACTAAATTTAGTTAAATTTATCAAAAATTATCAAAAATCGAAAATAATGTAAAATTAAATCATTTTTAATGCGTTAAAATACCTAATAGAAAATTAAACAAGTTTTATGTTATCTAAAAAGTATAAAACTATCTTGCTTCAACTATCTATCTGTATTAGTAGCCTTGGCACACATCCGGTTGCAATAAATTAATCCCATATATTATAATAGTTTTTTAGGATTTTAATAATCTCTAATATTTTTATTTATTTATTTATTAATTACAAAATCATTTAATTATGTTTATTTTAAAAAAAATTTCCAGTTTAATTTTATTGACAATTATTGGAATTTCTTCATCAGTAGCTGTAACTAATGAAGATGTATCTGACGAGGATTTGCAGCTATTTGTTAATGCAATAAAGCTGATGCAAAATGTAGAAATGGAAGCACAGCAAAAAATGATGAGTGCTGTTGAGG
>JAWOBS010000101.1:0-13928 GCA_046484145.1 Bacteroidales bacterium | reverse complement strand
TGCAGATGTGTTGATGCCCAGAGAGTTTATTCTTGGATTGCGGCTGAACGCATAATAGGCCCTGTAAATTAATGCCATTGCATCAAGAAGAAATAATTTTTTGTTGTTGTCCATTAAATCGATGATTTTAACATGAGAATTATAGAAGTTTATACTGTCACAAAGATATAAGATGTTGCAGACATAATTTTAAAAAAGTAACAATCTTGAAGATGTTATACAAAGTAAAATATTATAAACTTAAAAACTTTTTGTTAACGAGCGTTTAAAAACAGTGTTTCACTTATAAATGGACTTGAAAATCATCATAATTTAGTCAATGATTATCTATTAATTGTTTTTATATACCGACAATACGCTTGTATTCGCAGATGTCCTTTTGTTAAACGAAAATATTTTGTTTTGAATTTGATTAATAAGCATATACATATTTCATTTTTTATATTGATTTGCATACTAATCAATAATATTGCTTATGCCCAGGATTTTGTTATTTCAGAGAATAGCGATGTTGTTATTGATACCGGTGCTGAAGTTATAATTGAAGGCGACCTGATTGCGGCATCATCTACGGAAATTAGTTTATATGACAGGATTTTAATTCGAGGTGGAATTGATAATCAAAGTATTAATACTTCATTGTTTAGTGAACTAAGCACAGGTTCGGTAATTTTAGACGGCAGCATAGAACAATCTGTTACAGGAGCCGGTGAAATATATTTTCCTAATTTAAAATTTGATAATGCAAGTGGCTTTTCTGTTTCGCAAAACATAAATGTGGGCTTAAATCTGGATCTTTCCAATGGTATAATTCATAATGCTTCAAATATTATCACTGTGGGTACTTCTTCATTATCTCCGGGTAGTGTTACTATAGGTGCCGGTCATTTGTCCGGAGTTTTGAAGCGTTGGGTTGTATTTGATGATGGTACAAAATCAGGAGAAAAGTCTTCAACTGTTGTTTTTCCGATAGGAGACAGTACTTCTGTTCATACTGTGACTATTGCCTTTGGTGCTGTTTCGCCGGGAGGCAGCTTAAGTGGTTTTTTTGATACCAGTATTAATGGAGATGATACTTTTATCAGCCCTCCTGTTTTTGATGGCACACAGTTAATAAACAATATTTCTTCAAAAGGATTTTGGGATTTTGACAATAATGATGGAATGCTTGAAAGTGGCTTTACATATACTTTGACAGCTCAAATATCTGATGTAACTGCCGATGATGCATCTCATGAGGTAGGCAATCCCAATGACCTCAGAATGCTTAGAAGAGATGATTCTTTGTCGGATTGGGAAATAGCCGGCGACTTTGGCAGTGCTACATATAATGATGTTGATGATATAGTGGAAATTACAATAAATAACCTTGCTGATAAATTTGGTGATTTTGCTTTAGGCGGAGATTCTCTTGTTAATCCGTTACCTATTTGCTTAATGGATTTTTGGCTTGATTGCGCGGGTGATCATATTGATATTTATTGGGAAACATTATCAGAGATTAACAACTGGTATTTTACAGTTGAGAAAAGCCACGACCTGGTAAACTGGAAGCTTGTTCAGGAGGTACAAGGGCAAGGGAATTCTACTCAAAATTTTACTTATCATTTAAGCGACTATGAATTAAGCGATAGAATTACATATTATCGATTGAAACAAACCGATTATAACGGGTCAACAACAACTTATGATGCAGAAAGTATATTTTGTCATGGAGGTTCAGGCACAACAAGTGGCCTATCTATTCATAGCTTACTGGCAAAAGAAGGTTTGCTAAAAGTTAAATATATATCGAACACAACATCAGTTAATTATCAGATTCTGACTATTAATGGGAATGTGTTTTTAAGTGGAACATTGAATGATGTTCAGCTTAATAGTATAAATGAACTAAGCAGGAGTGTACCCCGTAATGGTTTATACATTCTACGTTTAAGCAATTCGCACGGAGCCGCTATACAAAAATTTATCTCATTCTGATTCTTCTATTTTAAAGAAACCTCATAAACTTATAAATGAACCTAGTCCTTAAATAATTCATCAATTCCAATTGTGCCCTGCAAGGAATTAAGGTATTCCGGTTTAGATACTTTTTCAAGTTCAGCTTTGGCTTTTTCCAGTTTTTGAGAAAGATTCAGCTCCTCAATAATAGGTTCATTAATTTCATCTGCCATAAAGGTTTCTATATATTTAACATGGCTTTGCCATAATGCAATATCCTTTTGCTGTTTGTTATGCAGGCGTTTTTTATACCATGAGCTATTTAAAACATAGTCGCGTTTAAACAGTTTTCTCACATCTTTATCAGAGATGTCTTTTCCTTTATAATGGCCGTGAGCCATTATGTGAAGCAATGCTTTCAGAGGAGGTATTGCTGCATTAACGCTATTATCTTCAAAATAATAAAGGGCAACTTTTTTTTGAGCTTCACAAATATTTTTTATACCGTCAACAAAGTCTTCTAATGATTGCTTCTCGGGCCGCAGTACTTCTTCAGAAAAAATGCTCATAGGTTCTTCAAAAACCCTTCCCAGGTATTTAAATGCAAAAGCTTCATTAATTCTATAGCCCAATCTGCTTGCAAGAATTTTTTCTCCTTTATATTCAAAATCTTCGATTTTTTCTAATACACCTTCTTTTATCAAATTCTCAGCTTGCTTTTCCTTTGTATCAAGCCTGCACCAAATTTCGGGAATTAGTATGCTTAAGTCATGGTCAAAGCGTCTTTTTGCGCCGATATGTCCGGCAGCTGAGGAAAATGCATTATATCCTGTCAGGATGAATGATAGCAGTGAATTGTTTAAATCTGTCGTTGGCACCAACATATTAAAAGGTCCTTTTGTGAGTGCACCTTCTGAGCCGGCACCTGTTGTGGATGGTGATTTTCCGGTAAGACTGCAAATAAAATCCATAAATAATTCGGGCAACTCCTGGTAATGGATTGGTGCATATACACTTAGCGGCCTTATGCCTTTTGCTTTATTTGGAGGATTATTTCTTCTGCCGGGCAGTATGTCATTTACCGGGAATAGCGTAGGTTTGTCCAAAGGTATTTTTCGTGCAAAGCGAACGCCAACATGCGCCAGGTATCCGTCTGCAGGGTTGTTAAATTCAGGCCGCGATTGTAAGTACCTGGGGTTTTGGGAAATTGAGCCGTCGTCAAGTATCCTTGGATGTGAGGGAGAAATAAAATACAAACCACGCTCGTCTTGCGCACCCTTGACAATCAGGTTTTTGATGGGTTGTGTAAACTTGTCAAATTCTATAGCTTCTTCAATGATTTCTTTACCATCTTTGGGTGTTAAAGGCTGGTAGTTTGTTGTAAAATTGTTCATCTGTGAAAGATCTGATTCTGCTTGCTTGTCATAGCCTTTGTTAATAGCTTCATCAGGCCTTTGAAAGAATAAATACTCACAATTCTCAACAAATTTAAGGCTTTTGTTTAGCGTTCCCGGTTTTTGATGTTCTATAATATTTGCCGGTAAGGTAATGCTTGCAGAGATATCATCCTCCATCTGGACTTTTGCAGCAGCAATAAAATCCGGGCGCAGAGAGAACACATTCCATGAGCCATTTTCTCCAAAACCTACTCTTAAATAAGAAGTGCTGATTTTTCTGTGTTTAAACATTAGAGCATGACCCTTTCTACCATTAACAATGTCAACAGAAAAGTTCTTTTGCCAGTCTTTTTTATGTTCACTGGTTAAGCTAATTCTTTTTATATACAAAACAAGAGCTTTTACATGATCAGGAAGGTTTCTCACAAAACGATTATACTCTTTGGTATATCCGCTATAAGGAGTTAAAAGCTTTATCACAGACCCAAGGGTTCTGCCGGGGTCCATTAGTTTTCGTTTATCTTTTTTCCCGGATTCCGGATTTTCCCACCTTTTACTAAAATCATAATCCAAAACCTGCTTTACTTTTTTAAAATCCTTTTCAATGTCATCCACATGAAAAGTACCATAAATAATAGCATTTAGTAAAGATTTGGATATTTCGGATTTACCACCTCCGGAAACTGTACTTGGTTTATGCAGGAAGCTACCTTCCGCATGAGTAGCAATAAGCCGCCAGTCCGGTGCAAAAGGATGTTTCTCCATGTTTATTTTAAATCCGCATGGCAATACATAATTATAATCTTTCAGCAGCTTTATTTGTCTTTCTTTTTCTTTATAAATCCAGCTTATTCTGCTTTCATAGAGGTCAATTTTTGCATTTTCAGGAAGATATACAACTTTTGGATAGAACTTATCCACTCCGAAATTATCTTTATGCACGTGCATCATTTTAGCATAATGCTTTTTGATATCATCGAAGGTGTATGCATCAGGAAACCTGTTTTGAATAAGTGAGGCATCAACAAAACCTCCAAGATTTCTGCGCGAGAAGGCCAGTGTTCCCCCGGCATGTTCTTCCTCACAATTGCCCAGAAGATTAGCCGCATAAGAAATTTGAGTTTTAACTTCTTTTTTGCTGTAACCAAAGTAATTGTCTGCAATTAAAGTAACAACAACTCCACTTTCATCTCTGCAGGTGAGTTTAAAAGGAATTCCATTGTTATATAATTCGGAATCATCTTTCCAGCACATTCCATCCTGCTTCATTCTATCTGAAGCATCTTCCCATCTCGGCAAGCCAATATCCTTTTTCTTTATTTTAGTAAGGTGTGGAGCAAGAATAACACATCCGGTATGTCCACTCCAGTTTTCAGGTGCCAAAGCAGCATCATTTGTATATAAGTATGGATCTCCGGCATTGCCAAATATGCTTTCTACAAAATCAAGATTACTTACAAAAGAGCCGGGTGCAAAGAATCTTACTTCCATGCTTCTTCTTTCTGAGATTCCTTTTACTTCAGGACTTACAACCGGCCTTAGGAGGAGAGAAGTAAAAACTTTTGCTTTCTTATTTTGTGACGCAGTAAATGGAAGAATCTTAAAATCCTCAGGTGGGTTCAGTGCTTCATACAAAAGATTGGCAAATGCCAATTTGGGAACAGCTCTTTTATCCGGTGGAATAGGCAAGCCTCCCTTTACGATATGAAAAGAACCTTCGGTAGTTCTGCGGTCATGAATAGGGTTGTGCAAAATGCCTTGCCTTATCCTGTAAGAGCTATAGTAGTCAGTGCAGTATTCGTTTTTATCAGGTGGCAAGCTTACTTCGCGGCCAATCCCAGGTTTGTCAAGCACAAATGAATCAAAAGGTATTCTTAGAGGTTTGTCAAACTCAACTTCACTTAGATAGTTGTTTATAAACTTCTGTATTCTTTTGTCAACAGGATTAATAACCTCCTTTGAAAGCAGACGCATCTTTTCTTTATAATTGCTTAAAAGACTTTCTGCAAGATTAATAAATTCCTGCTCAGTTATTCCATTCTGCTTGTCATCTAGCCGGCCTTCAAAGATGGGTTGTCCCATTGAGGCTAGCTTCATGTTAATATAGCGAATAATATCTCTTCGACGCATGCCTGTTAGAGGTTCCGTCGAATGATAATTGATGTTTTTGCTCATTCGAAAAATGATTTATATTTTAAAATCGAAGGACAAAGCCAATGTCAAAAGCCGGCAATAAGTCGTATTCGTAAGGTGTGTTTAATATATATGATGCTCCTGCTGCAAGGTTGAAACCAACGCCAACTGTTTTGCCCCAGCTCCAGTCACCTCCAATAAGAGCTGAAGGGCCAATAAGAATGTTATGGTCAATATAGAAATCGTCATGATAACCTAATATTCCGAATTGTGTATTAAGGTATAAACCTCTGTATGGGTAAAACTTAAGGCCGGCTGCCGCTTTTACCCCTTCAGCAAAATCAATGCCGCCGCCAAAATGAAATCCAAAGCCAACATTTCCACCTGCCCTGAACTGCAGCCTTATGCCCAATCCTCCATAACTATTGCCAAAACCTGTTGCCAGCATAAAATAATTGCCCTTATAACCCCTGGGTAATTCTTTTTGCAGAACTACTTCTTCCTCCGGCTCCTGAGTTTCTGTTTCTGTTTCTGTTTCTTCTTCCGGTTGTTCCTCGACAGTTGATTCCAGAGGGGTAAAAGTTTCCCGCCTGCCGTTTTCATAAATAATCATGAAAACCTGTGAGATGTTTATGTTTTTAATTGGCCCGTCTAAATATTCAAATTCTTTATATTTGATAGTTTCTCCGGTAATTTCAACTACTTTAGACTGAATTTCATTCCCGTCAGTTTTTATAATAATATCCTGGGCTGAAGAATAAGACAGGGAGAGCAAAAGTAAACTACAAAACAAAAGAAGCTTTTTCATTGGTATCTTTTTTTAATTAAATAAATATGGCCTGAAATACTGCCCATGAGTGTTCATTTATGTTGAATGTAAACTTTGTAATTATGGGCATTTCATAACTGGTTTTGCAATAGCCAGGCAAATATTTTGCAAATAACCCGGCATACAATTAATTTGATTAAACAAGTTTTTTAAACTACTAAATTACTTAGAAAAATTTAAATAGTAAAAAAATATTCAAATGTATGCAAGGAGATAGGTTTATTTAATAAAATGCGTGTGTCATTATAATTGGCAAAATGTACGTTTTATTATAAGTGCAAGCAGAATTTTTATATAACAAAAGCATTGAAATATAAATTCTTGAAATTATTAAACACAATAAAGAGATACAAAAAGACTAATTTTTGTTTTTTCCTCTGAAGAGCGAAAAGAAAATTCCCACAAAGCATAAAGCTGCAAAGACTATAAATGAGGTTTTGACGCCATCCTGAAACAAGGAATAATTTGCCGGAGATATCTTAGTTCTTCCAATAAACAGAGCAAATATTATCATAACTACCCCCATGCTAAACATCTGGCCGGTAAGCCTCATCGTTCCGAGAGTTCCGGCTGCTATGCCGTAATATTTTTTTTCTACTGCACCCATAACAGCATTTGTGTTTGGCGATGAGAACAACGCAAAGCCAAATCCAAGAATTATTAATCCGGTTAAAATGAATGTTATTGATGAGGTTGCCGTTAAGAAAGCAAATACTGACAGGCCAGCACACGCTAAAGCCATCCCGACAGAGGCAATGATTCGTGGTTCTATTTTATCGGATAATCGGCCGGCAAGCGGCGAGAAAATTGCCATAACAGCAGGTTGGGCTACTAAAATAACACCTGCCTCCCGTGCGCTATAGCCATGAGTATATTGAAGATATAAGCTTAACAAAAATGAAACAGCAAAAGTAGCACTGTAATTAATTAATGCTGCAATATTTGAAAATGCAAAAACTTTATTTTTTCTAAAAAGATTAATATTTAATAAGGGGCTTTTAACCCTTCCTTGCCATTTTATGAAAACAAAAAGGCCGGCGAAACCGAATAACACCAGCCAAATACCATTTGTGCCGGGCAGTAAAGAAAACCCATACATTAATACTGTTAAGGAAACACAATATATAAAGGATCCTGCAATGTCAAATTTTTCACCCTTAGCTTCTGCCCATTCACCTTTTAATTTTGCAAGGATAAATGCTATTACTGTTAGACCGGCAGGTACATTTACAAAAAAGATACTTCGCCATCCAAAATATTCAGTTAACAGCCCGCCCAGAAATGGCCCCAATGAAAGACCGATATAAACAGCTGCTACATTTATTCCTAATACTTTGCCTCTTTCATTTGGAGGAAAAACTGATGTGAGGATAGCTACACCTGTGCCGAAGACCATGGCACTGCCAAAGCCCTGTACAACGCGAAATAAAATTAGCATTTCCGGAGTGATCGAAAAACCGGCAAGTAGTGATGATAATGTGTAAATAATAATTCCGGCAGTAAATATTTTTTTCCTGCCTACTATATCAGCAAGGCGCCCAAATGGTACAAGAAACATCGCAGCTGCTAATAAATATGATGTTGCCACCCAGTTTAACATTACAGCATTCATTGAAAACTCTCTTCCAATAGAAGGCAAAGCAATGTTTACAGATGATACCATAAACGGTGTCAGAAAAGAAGCTAATGTTGCAGAGATTAAGGCTGCCCTTTTTGCTGAAGTTGTATTCATTTTGCTAAACACTTTACTGATATTGAGGTCAAAATTAATATATGTTTAAGACTATTTTATGAATAATTAAAAATTTGTACTGAACAACGAATAGTTTAATAACGTTAAAATGCTTATAAAAAAAGATTTGAGGCAAATTAGATTAAAATTTAATATTTATTTTGCAATAAATGACTTATAAACGAATACACATAGATATATAATTTAGTATGATAAAATATTTAGTAATAATCCTGACAGTTTTTTCATTTATTTTAAAAACAAGTGCAACAGAAACAGAAGCAAACTTAGCAAAAAGGACAATAAAAGGATTTGTTTATGACTCCATGACAGAGCAGCCAATGGAATATGCGACTGTGTCCTTATTCAAAGCAGACGATAATTCATTGGTTACAGGAACCATAACTGATGTTAACGGGTTTTTCAGGTTAAAAGATCTGGGTGATGAGGTTTATAGAATGGAGGTCACCTTTATTGGATATAAAACAAAGGTTGTTGATGAGGTCGATCTTACTGCACAAAGCGGCACTTATGATCTTGGTATAATAATGATTGAGCCTACTGATGCTGCTCTTGATGAAGTCGTCATTGCTGCTGACCGGCCTACAATGACATATAAAATTGACAAAAAGGTTATTAATGTCAGCGAACAACATGCTTCGGCATCAGGAACAGCAATAGAAGTGCTGGAGAATGTTCCTTCGATAACTGTTAGCATAGAAGGAGATGTTAGTTTAAGAGGAAGCTCTAGCTTCACTGTGCTTGTTGATGGTAAGCCAAGCATATTAGATGCAAATGACCTTTTAAATCAAATTCCTGCAAGCCAGATAGAAAATATTGAAATTATCACAAATCCATCAGCCCGGTTTGACCCGGATGGTGTTGCCGGAATCATTAATATCGTAATGAAGAAGCAAAGACTGCAGGGATTGAATGGGGTTGTAAATGTAAGTGGAGGAACACACAGCAGGTATGGAGGTGATTTTTTAATAAATTATCGCAGGGAAAGGCTGAATTATTATTTAGGCGCAGATTATAACCAAAGAGGATTTTTTGGTGAAAGCGTCAGGCGTAATGAGACCTATGGAAATGATTCCACATTTTTGCACGGCACCGGTGATTTTGAAAGAGGAGGCTACTCCTGGGGTTTTAGAGGTGGCTTAGATTTTAATATTAACCCTAAAAACACCTTTAGCATTAGTTATCGCATGGGCGATCGTCAACGCCAGAGTTTAAACAATATGCTTTATGAAGAATGGACTTCTGCTGACCCTGATCGAATAAGCTATTCCAGTTATGAAGAAGGTAGCAGGGGTGGTTTTTCACATCGTTTAAACATGGATTATAAAAAGATATTTAATAATGAAGATCATAATATTTTAGCACAAGTTGTTTTGTCAAAAAGAGATTTTAAAGAATATTCCTTGAATTATCTCTATGATGAAAATGAAGATATAACAAGCGGGCAACAAGCCACAGAGGAAGGCCCGGGAAGCAGTTATACAATTATGCTTGATTATACCTTGCCATTAAATGAAACTCATAAACTTGAAGCCGGATATCATACCAGGATAAGATTATCTGAAGAAGAGTATAATATGGAACAATATAATACGGAAATTCCAGGCTTTGAAACAGATGATTTTTACTCAAAATATGTGGAATATGAAAACAACTTATATTCTCTTTATTCTACTTTTTCAGGAGAGATGGGAAGTTTAGGTTATCAGTTTGGGCTTAGAGGTGAATATACTGACAGATTTATAGACTTAGTTAACGAAACTGATGATTATGAGCTAACACGCTGGGATTATTACCCAACGGTACATTTTTCCTATGAATTGCCAAAGAAACAACAAATGATGACCAGTTATACTCGTCGTTTACAAAGGTTAAGAGGGTGGTACCTGGAACCATTTTATACCTGGAGAGATGCATATAATGTGAGAATAGGTAATCCGGGCCTTGATCCTGAGTATATTGACTCTTATGAATTAAGTTATCAAAACAGGTTTAATAATAATGTTTTCTCTTTTGACTTATACTATAGAGTTACACATAATAAGATTGAAAGAGTACGAAGTGTCTTTGATGAGTACGATAATGTTCTTTTAACTACATTTGAAAACGTTGGCAAAGATTACTCTTTAGGAACCGAAATTATGTTTAGCCTGGAGCCGCTTAGTTGGTGGAATGTTGATCTTATGGGAAATATTTATGATTATAGATTGGTTGGTGAGCTTGATGGCGAAGATTTTTCAGCAAAAAGTTTTAACTGGAATTTAAGGCTCAATAATAATATTAGGATAGGTAAGAATACAAGATTACAACTTATGGGGATGTATTACAGCCCTTCTGTTATGGCCCAGGGAAGAAGAAGTGACTTTTTTATGGTAAACACAGCAATTAAACAGGATTTTTTCCAGAAATCCTTATCATTGACATTGCAGGTTAGAGACGTATTCAGCACTATGGGCAGGGAGTCTGTATATGAAGATACAGGTTTTTATTCCTATAGCAGGTGGGCACCGGATACTCCAATTGTTACCCTTACCGCCTCATTTAGAATTAATAATTATCGCCAGAGGCAAGGCCGGCCACAAAATGGTGAATCCATGGATGACATGAATGGTGGCGAAGGAGAATTTTAAAGCGGCCAAAAATACATTATTAAAGGAACACCAAGTAGAATAATAATTAACTCTAATGGTAATCCCATTCTGGAGTAATCGGTAAACTTATATCCTCCCGGGCCCATTATCAGTGTGTTTGACTGATGTCCTATGGGTGTTAAGAATGCACATGAACCACCAATAGCTACTGCCATAAGAAATGGGTCAACAGATGCGCCCATGCCATGAGCTATTGAGATAGAAATTGGAGCCATTAATACAACAGTTGCAGCATTGTTAATTATATCAGATAAAAACATTGTTATTGTTAAAATGATTCCTATTACAAACCATGCAGGATAAGTACTGCCTATTGTTAAAATGAAGTCGGCAATAAGATTTGCTCCGCCACTTGTTTCCAGAGCCTCACCAACAGGGAGCATTGCACCAAGCAAAACAATAACAGGCCAATCAACACCGGAATACATATCTTTAACAGGCAACACACCGCTTAGAACCATGCCTACTGCTGCCATTGGGAACGCCACATAAACAGGCAGCAAGCCGGAAACAATTAATCCTATTGCCACTGCAAAAAGACTAAGGCTTATTGCAATTTTTTTCTCATAACCTATTCTCAAACCTCTTTGAGCAAGTGGCAAACAGCCCATTGATGTAATAGCATCATTTATCATATGATCGCGTCCCTGCAACATTATAACATCACCGGTTTTGAAAACCACATGGTCTAGCCTTTTGTGAATTTTTGAAGATTTTCGCGAAACCGCCAGTAAATTAACACCATATCGGCTTCTCATCCTAAGCCCGGCAGTAGTTTTTCCTATAAGAGGAGAATCTGCCATAACAACAGCTTCTGTAATTGCTATGCTTTTTGAACCTACCGCATCTTTTCTAAACTTTTTACCTCCTGCTAACTCAAGCCCGGTATCATCAACAAATGTTTTTAATGCATCAGTGTCACATTCTAAAATAATAACATCCTCTTTTTGAAGTTCTTCTTTATCTGCCGGTGCATGTATCCTTCTGTTTTTGCGAACTAAACCAAGAATTTGAACATCTGCTTTTGACATTTTATTTAGTTCACCGATGGTAGTCCCTGCAATTTTTGAGTCTTTTTTTACTATTACCTCAGTGATATAGTCATTAATTTCAAAAGAATCTTCATCAGAGCTTTTTGTTGACCTTTTGGGCAAGAACCTCCACCCAATGAAAGTAATAAACAAAATACCAACTATCATAATACCAACTCCTACCGGTGCAAAATCAAACATTCCAAATGCTTCCCCAACTTCTTCAGCTCTGAATGTGGCAATAATAATATTTGGTGGTGTGCCAATGAGGGTGGTCATGCCGCCTAGCAAAGATGCAAAAGCAATGGGCATAAGAAGATAAGAAGGGGATTTACCATTTTTTTTTGCCAGGCTGATAGCAACAGGCATGAGAATTGCTAAAGCACCAACATTATTCATAAAGGCGGATGCTATTGCAACTAAAAGGGATAAGGAAATTATCTGTACAGTTAGTCCTTTACCTACTTTTGATACCCATTTCCCTAAAAGGTCTATTAAGCCCGATATTTCCAATGCTTTTCCTATAATAAGAACAGCAGCAACAGTAATTACCGCCGGATGGCCGAAACCTGAAAAAGCATTTTCAGCCGGTATTATTCCGGAAATAATAAGAATAAATAATGCAATAAGCGCAACAAAATCATGACGTATTGGCCCCCATGCAAACAAAACCAAAACCAAACCCAGAGTTCCAAATACTAATATTTGTTCCATATGTTAATCACAATAATTATTTACAATTATTCAGCAACTGTAAATGCCGGCAGCTTACGATGCTTAGTTGCTGATTCAAAAGAATAAGCTATCTCAAAAAGAACAGGCTCACTCCATGCAGTACTGAAAAATGATATGCCTACAGGCAGTCCTTCAATAAATCCCATTGGTAAAGTAATAATAGGATACCCGGCTTGTGCAGAAGGAGATGAGCTGCCCAGTTGAAAACTATCGCCGTTTATCAAGTCCGTCAGCCATGCCGGACTTCCTGTAGGAGCTACTATGGCATCAAGGTTATGCTCGTTCATAACTTTGTCAATTCCTTTCTCTCTGCTTCCTTTAAGCATTTTTTCCAGGGCATCTTTATACTCTTTTGAATTTAGATCATCCTTTTCTTGTGCCAGCTCTAAATATCTTTGGTTAAAATGCTTTAGCTCTATAGTATCTGCCTTGTTAAAGGCAATTAGTTCTTCCACATTCTTAATTGGTGCTTCGGGGCCCAAAGATTGAAAATAATTGTTTAGTCCATCCTTGTATTCATATAACATCACTTCAAAAGAATAATAAGCCGTGTTTGGCTGAGTTATTCTTTCCAGTTCAACAACTTCAGCACCAAGGCTTTTAATAATATCAACAGCTTGAGACATCAAAGAGTCAACTTTAAAATTATTTCCAAGAGGAGCTTTAAAAATACCAATTCTTTTTCCTTTTAAACCATCTTCTTTCAGAAACTGAGTATAATCCAAATAAAAATATTCATCACTGTCAAGAGTTTTTTTATCCAAAGGGTCAACACCGGTTAATGCACCTAAGCATATTGCAACATCTCTGACACTGCGTGCCATTGGCCCGGGAGAATCCTGGGTATAAGAAATAGGCACTACGCCGTATCTACTGACAAGCCCTACTGTTGGCTTAATTCCTACGATGCCATTTGCATGTGACGGGCATACTATAGAGCCGTTAGTTTCAGTGCCAATAGCCAAAATCGTAAGATTTGCCGAAACTGCAACAGCAGATCCGGAACTTGACCCACAAGGGTTTCTTGATAAAATGTAGGGGTTTTTTGTTTGGCCGCCAACACCACTCCATCCACTGGTTGATAATTCCCCCCTGAAGTTTGCCCACTCACTCAAATTGGCTTTACCTAAAATGACAGCACCGGCTTTTCTGAGTTTTTTTGCCACATGGCTGTCCTGCAAAGGATAAGAGTTTGCAAGTGCAAGAGAGCCGGCTGTTGTAGGCATTTTATCATGAGTGTCAATATTATCTTTTAAAACTACCGGAATACCGTGAAGAGGGCCTCTGCTATTTCCCTTCTGAAGCTCATCATCCAATTTTGCAGCTATTTTTAAAGCATCGGGATTTACTATAATGATAGAATTGAGCGATGGGCCATTTTTATCAATATTGTCAATTCTTTCTATGTAAGCCTGAATAACTTCAGTGATAGAAAAGCTGCCATCCTCATATCCCTGG
>JAWOBS010000094.1:0-4905 GCA_046484145.1 Bacteroidales bacterium | reverse complement strand
CGTTATCAGAGAGAGACCTGTAGGTTTCATCGGAAATATCATAAATAAAGAAATCTGATTCAGATGAGTGCCGGTAAATTGATTCTGTATTAAAGGCCAGTAAAATTTTGTCTTCCTGCGGGCTGAAAAAGTAATTGTCTATTCGGGGAGTTTCACCGCTTTCGTCAATTAATACACCTTCAATATCCAGTAATGTACGAACAAACTCACCGGTGCTGTATGCATAAACATTTATCTTATGATTGTTTTCAACTCTAGTGTAATGTTCTCCATTAAGCATACTTTTTCCAAGCCGAATGGTTTTTGGAACAAATGTGCGTTCTTTCCATATATTTTCAAGAGTAATCTGAGAATAAACAGAATGCCCGGTTATAAAAAACACAAGATTTAATGTGATTAAAATTGCAAGGGATTTGGGAAGCAGATCTTTTTCCATTTTCATTGCCGGAATTACAGGTTAGTTATATTGAATTCATCAGAAAAATTGAGACGCCAAAAATATAACTTTTTTTATAAGAATGCCGGAAATGAATATTAGATGACAGTTAAATTATGTTTAAATAATTTTTGTAAGGACCATTCACATAAAAGACATGTTCATTTATTGCTGTAAAAATTCTATTTTTACACATGCTTATTTTAACAATTCTGATATGTCAAATTCATTTTTGTATAAACTCAGGATCTCATTGGTATTGAGTGTTTCTACCTTTTCAATTTTATTGTTATTGGGCACATACCAAACTTCAGCAAAAAAACCAAACAGAGTATAAAGCTTGATATTGAAATACAGAAACTGTCGGGCAGCTATTTCATTACCATGCTCGAATACAAGGTAAACCTTTTCTTTTAAGGGGTATTTATTAAATTCGGGTGCATCCATAAATTATCAATAATAAACTCAAATATAATTAAATCCTGATACTGTAAAAAAATAAAACCAATAATAATTGTATTTTATGCAAATTAAAAAACAAATTCCTAATATATTTACTCTTACGAATCTTCTTTCTGGCAGTATTGCCATTGTATTTGCCTTTGAAGGCCTGTTTCATCTGGCTGCCATATTTTTAGGTCTGGCGGCATTTTTTGATTTTGCAGATGGCTTTGCAGCCAGAGCATTACGTTCCTATAGCGACATAGGCAAAGAGCTTGATTCAATGGCCGATATGGTAAGCTTTGGATTTACACCGGCGGTAGTAATTTTTCGATTGCTCCAGGAAACTTCGGTAAATTCAGCAATTTGGGTATACGATATTAACGTATTACCGTTCATAGCGTTTTTTGTTACATTGTTTTCTGCATTACGACTTGCCATATTTAATGTGGACACACGGCAAAGCGAAATGTTCATTGGTTTACCTACCCCGGCCAATGCAATTTTAATTCTTTCAATCCCTTTTGCAGTCCATTATGGCTCAAGCGAATCAATGTGGCACCCCCTCTTTTCATGGATACTTTCAAATGAATGGATGTTAATTGGATTAACATTGTTCTTATCAATTTTTCTGGTAGCCAATGTTACATTATTTTCATTGAAATTCAAAAATTTAAAGGTAACTGACAATCTCGTGCGTTATGTTTTTTTAGCAGGATCTGCTATACTTTTATTATTCTTACATTGGTTTGCCATTCCTTTAATTATGATTTTTTATATAACTTTATCTATGGCAGATTATCTGGCCACAAAACTAAATAAATAATTTTTAGTCTTGGCAGAGCAGCACCTTTAGGTTTTTATACGTGATATTTTTAAACTTCAGAAGAGATATTTTTTAAATAAATTAGTGAATCATGGCAGAATTTCATGAACTGGGAGAGAGAGGAGAAGACCTGGCGGCAGCATATCTTCAGAAAAACGGATACACGATTCTTGAAACAAACTGGAGAAAAGGATCACTGGAAGTTGATATTATTGCGCAAAAAGATGACATCCTTGTTATTGCAGAGGTAAAAACCCGCAGCACGAATTATTTTGGCGAGCCCGAAGAGTTTGTTACAAAAGCCAAACAAAGAAATCTGATAAGGGCAGCAAACCTATACATTCAGTTCAATAACATGGATACTGAAACACGTTTTGATATCATTTCGGTGCTAAAAAAAGGGGATCAACATCAGATACATCATATCGAAGATGCATTTTATCCTACTTTGTAGCTAAATTGTGTGTTTCATATTTTTAACAGGAAGCAAACAAATTCACATAGAACTTGTTTAACTATATTATTTGCTTCGTATATTTAAATTTTAAATAAAAATTATATACCTAAAATCAATATGTTTAACAAATAAAAGTACGAGAAATGGAAAACAAAGAATTACAAGAACAGGAAGTAGTAAGATTACCATTAATTGGAGATCCGGCACCCTCATTTAAGGCTAAAACCACAATGGGTCCTTTAAATTTCCCGGATGATTACAAAGGAAAATGGGTTATTCTGTTCAGCCATCCGGCCGACTTTACTCCAGTTTGTACCACAGAGTTTATGACATTTGCTGTTATGCAGGATGAATTCCGTAAACTAAATACCGAGTTGATCGGATTGTCGATTGACAGCATCTACGCTCACATTGCATGGCTGAGAACAATTAAGGAAAAGATTGAATTTAAGGGGATGAAAGATGTGGAAGTAAACTTCCCTGTAATTGAAGATCTTAAAATGGACGTATCACGCAAGTTTGGAATGGTGCAACCCAATGCATCAACTACACAGGCCGTGCGTGCCGTATTCATTATGGACCCTGAAGCTAAAGTTCGTGCTATCCTTTATTATCCGCTAAGTACAGGCAGAAATATGGACGAGATTAAAAGAATGGTCATTGCTATGCAAAAAGCAGATAAAGAACAGATTGCAACTCCGGCCAACTGGCAGCCCGGTGATGATGTAATCATACCCCCTCCGGGTTCATGCGGAACAGCCAGAGAAAGAGTGCAGAGCCAGGATGAAAACACATACTGCCTCGACTGGTTTATGTGCTTCCGAAAAGAAAGCAAATAAGCTGCTTTTCAGAACTCAATCAAAGCGTCCTTCATTAAGAATGGACGCTTTTTTTATATCTCTTTACAACAATTCTCAGGAAAGCACCATTTACATTTTACACATAAGGATATTTTCCATTCACACTTATCAACAAAATAATTGCAATTGATATATTATTTTTTATTTTTGTAGAAGTTTTTAATTTTAACTATTAAATCAACAAAAACTATTGCTTATGAAAAAACTATTGACAGTTTTGATGATTGCCTTTATTGGAATAATTTCCACGCAGGCAAATACATCCTACCACCTGGATGATGTAGCCATAGATGACATGTTTGCTAAGGCTGAAATGGTCGAGATCAACCATATGGAGCCCCTTGCTCCTCTGGCTGATATGGGTTATGCCGATCAAACCTTTTTCTCGCAAGAAAAAGATCCCCTGGTTGCATTTTTAATTAGCTGGTTTGTGGGTTATCTTGGAATTCACAGGGCCTATATGGGAACTTCAACCGGAACCATTGTTGCCTATATCCTTACGGGTGGCGGTTGCGGTATAGTTTGGACCATTGACTGGATTATGCTGCTTATCGGGGTCATGAACGACGATATTAGTCAATATGTCGATAACCCCAAATTCTTTATGTGGTAGTTCTGTTCAAATTCATAAAAAAGCCTTGTGCCAAATGTGCACAAGGCTTTTTTTTATAAGAGGCCAATCAGATATTGCTTTTGCCTGCTGCTTAAATGGGTATTATATTTTAGCTGATACTTATAATCAGATTTCACTTCATTTGCCATTTCAGCTTTTCCCTGCAGCTGAAGCAGCTGGTAGTAATGGTATAAAAAGATAAGATTTCCGGGATGCTTCTCTATAAGATAAGATGCATGATAAATAGCCTCTTCGTGGTTTTTTTCCAGCTCAAGATAAATTTTCATTAAAAAGTAATGCGCTTCGGTCCGAATCACCTCATCATCACTTTGAGTGGCAACTTTTAATTGTTCCAGACCTTTTAACATATTACCCCGGGGATACATCAGTGAATAAAAAACAAGAAACGGATATTTCCTTGTCCCGTAATCTGACAGATAATTATACAAACCTGAAGTAAGATTAAAATCCGGATATGCTTTTTCCTTTCCCAATGAAATGTCTATATAATCGACACAGTTTTTCATATGTCGTAAAGCTTTCAAATAATTTCCATTTAATAAGTCAAGACGAGCTTTCAAAGCATATAAATTAATGAGATGAAAAATATCCCTGTAATTATAGCTATTGCTTTGAACAACTCTGGTAATGTTTATTTCAGCTTTGGAAAGAGTGGCAATGTATCGTTCCTTGTTTAAGGAGCTGTCATCTTCACTTATAATCAACCACCAGTAAAAACCTGCACGAACCAGATGGGGCAGGTAGCTTCCCTGATAATTAGTTTCCATAAGGTTTAACAGGGAATCAGCATCATGAAAGCGAAAATCATAAATAGCGATTAAGGCAGTTTTTGCATCACTATCAAGAGATTCTTCTGCATGTAAAGGGAATATCAATCCGCCCATAAAAACGATAAAAATGGCGAAAACCAAGCATTTAGAGCAAAATCCCGATTTGTTTTTTCCCTTAATCATCCAGTCCGATAATAAAATCTTTCAGTAGTTCTTTATATGCACCCATTTCTTTTAAGTTTCTCTGCTCAGCAAGATAGCCGGCCTGAAAGAAAAATAGTAGTTTTATAATATATTCATCTAATCACTAAAAATTTTGTTAAAAGCCATTGTAAAATGCGCTGCCAATTCTGGATTCGCTTCTGTTCCTAATTCATTATAAAACCAAAGAGCAACATCTATTGTATCTATCTTTTCAAAAATATGTTTGTATCCTAAATATTTATCCATTGGATTTCTTAAGTGTTCCTTTCCTTTTGGA
>JAWOBS010000076.1:0-4978 GCA_046484145.1 Bacteroidales bacterium | reverse complement strand
TGTCTGACTTCAGAAACAATCAAGAGCTAACCTTTGAAGAGATTGATATTTCATTTCTTGAAGAGTTTCAAAAGTATTTACGTAAGCTGGGAAATAATCAGACCACTATCAGTAAATATCTTAAGGCCCTCAGAAGCACTTATTACAAAGCAATTGATTCCGGAAAGTATAGTAGCCAGGCAAACCCTTTTACCTCATTTAAAATTAAGGTTGGACAGCCAAACAAAGACCGACTTACCCTGGAGGAAATAATAAAGATTGAGAATCTTGAGCTTTCACGAGGCACATTAATATCCCATGTCCGTAACGCATTCCTATTCTCCTTTTACAATGCTGGTATTCGTATCAGTGACTTACTTATGCTTACCTGGGGTAATATTCAGAATGGCAGGTTGGTTTACTCAATGTATAAAACAAAAAGGGATCATGCAATGCTATTAAAAGAGAAACCACTTGCTATCCTGGATCAGTATCGGACTGAGGATTCAAAGAAGGAAGATTACATATTCCCGTTTTTCAAGAACAATATTGATTATTCAGATCCAGTATTCCTGCATAATCAGATAGGTGCTAAAACAGCATTAATAAATAAGTACCTTAAGCTGATAGCAACCAAGGCAGAGATTGATAAAAACATCACTACTCATACTGCCAGGCATAGTTTTGCTGATATTGCAAGGAAGAAACAGAAAAATCTTTATAACTTGTCAAAGGCTTTAGGCCATAGCAGCCTAAAAGTGACTGAAGCCTACATGGCTTCATTTGATGATGATGCTGTTGATGATACGCTAAATAAAGTATTTGACTAACTATGGGAATTATTTACAAAAACTACGACTTATTTGTTAATGATATCCTTAACATTCAATTTTCAATTGGAAAAGTCAAAAGGTTAATTGCTGAGGAACCAAATACTATTGATGTAATAGTTAATACGCATCCTGAGTATGACTTCAGAAAAGAAATTGATGGTTTACTTATAAACAAAATTGATGCTGGGGCTTACAATCAGCATTTAAGGCAATTAACAAATAATCTGTATGACGAAATAAAGGAGAACATAGAACTAAATTTGAAAAAGAATGATAGGAACAAATACCTACAAGACATAAAAAATACTCTTTCAATTCTATATTCAGATATTGTTGTTGATGATGAAGCATCAATGTATCTGAACAAAAGAATAAAGATAGAAGATCGAATTATCCAGCAATATAAGGAACGAATATCAAGGATATATAAATTTCAAAAAGTAACGTTAAAAGAAATTCTCTCTTATGTTCAAAATTTGGTCCCTACTAATACTCTTAAGAAGGAAATCAATGATAATGGTAAAATTGATATCAATGAAAAAAGCAGTATAATTGATGATGTTGATACCCTACTATCATTTGAATGGAAACATCACAATAAGTTTGAAGAGGATATGATCAACTTACATGGGAAATGTATTAAACATAATTTGATTTCTAATAGTGTAGATTTTGTTTCGTTTTCCAAGGCATTCAATGGTGAAAAAATTACTGAGAAGCTAGAAATACCATGGGTCGTAACTGGCAAGAACAATTTGATCTCCAAACGATCCCTAATTTATTTTATAACAAGTCTTCGGGAGAAAGGTCTTATCTCAAATCCCAATGGAGATAAAAATACTGAACTAGCTAATTTAATTACATATATCTTCGTTGATACAAGAGGAAATCCATTAAAAAACTTGCAGGAAAGTATCAGTTCAATCAGCCAAAGCAATCCAGAAAAAAGTGAGATTATTGATAAAATAATAAGCTCATTTTATTAAGAGCCTTAACATTCTTGTAGCTTCATTTATTTTCGCCTAAAATACCTTAATTTCTTAATGTCCGTATAGGCATATACCTTAATTTGAAAAACTCACCTGTATTTTCTGTATAGCCCATTTTATGGGGCTTATATAATGATTATATACCTTAATTCCTTGATATAATATTAAGCCATTGTACCCTTATTGATGCTGGCATTGTGGCGCTTTTGCCACAAAACAAAAAAAGCAAAAAAAATGAAAAATTTTGTTTTTCAAATGCCAGAAGGCGAAGAGATACTTCAGAAGCTGGCGAAGGTTGAGGAGATCCTCAATAAATTATTAAATGAAAAGCCATCACCATCAAGGACATGGCTTAATACAGCTCAGGCTGCAAAAAAGCTTGGTGTAACTCCACGAACTTTGCAGAATTACCGTGATAAGGACTTGATACCTTATACACAATTTGGACGTGAAATCCGGTACTTAGAAAGTGACCTTGATCAGTTTCTGAGAGACCACTATGTCAAAGTAAAGGATGGAGGACAGACCAATGAATAGTGCAGCACTGAAAAGACAGGTGGGATCCTATAAGGTTCTCCCTGAGAAATATCTCCAACCAGGATTTCGGGAGGATGTTTACCGAAATATCGAAAGGAAGCTTGGGAAGATTCAAGTCAATCCCGTAAAAAAGATTGAAGATAAATATTCCCCAAAAGGCGAAAAATTGAAAATTGATTTTCCACCTGACAAGGACTTCTGGAATTTGAAGGAGGTAATGCAAGCTACTTTTGAGGGCATATATTTTATCCTGGGTAGATTGATACCTGCTGAGTGTATCACATTATTAACAGGTTCGAATGATGTTGGCAAGAGTATTTTCTATACTCAAATTTGTCTGGCAATTGTCCAAGGGTTTAATTCCTTATTCGGCCAGAAGATCACCACAAACCATAATCGAGTACTAATAGTGAGCACGGAAGACAGTATACGTGCGATAAAGGACAGGATAAAAAAGATGCTCAAAGAATCATCGCTGCCAGAAGATGTTGAAATAAGGTTTCTAATTCTTACCTCATTTACGGATATCACAAGCAGAATCAACAATATTCTCGAGCAAAATCCCTGCGATCTTGTCGTGGTAGATGCATTTGCAGATGTATATGAAGGGAATATCAATTCTACCAATGATGTCAGACGGTACATGAACCAATATGAGGAGATTATTCATAAGCATAAATGTTCATTTCTGATTGTACATCATGTTGGGAAATCGCAAAGAAGTCTCGGAGCCAGTAAATTAAAAGTACTCGGTAGCACAGGAATAGTAGATAAGGCAAGGCAGGTTATTGAGTTGCAAAAAAACTCAAGGAATCCGGTCATCAGAGATATTGCAATCACAAAAGGCAACTACAACAGTGATGAAGATAAACAGACAATACAGTACCTCAAACTTGACCCGGATACTCTAACCTTTTCAGCTGCTGATGATAAAGTAATGGAAGGATTAAAAGCAAAACAAGTAAATGATGTTAAAGATGATGGTGAAATAAAAAAATCAACACCTGGCAGGAAGAAACAAATTGAGCTTGTTAAGCAGGCTTTTCACCTCAGGGAAGAAGGTAAGACCCTGGAGGCAATTGGCAAAATTGTTGGAAAAGATAAATCAACAATAAGCAAATGGCTAAAAGGACCTGATCCGGATAACCCTGAAGACGAACTTTACAAACAGGCAACGAAAGACTAAGAAGGGGGGCAATAGCTCCCTTTTTTTGTTGCGTTTTTATGTTGAAGTTTCCTTTTCCCTATAATACTTACGTATTATTCAATGAAACATTGAGATATAATATCGATGTTTTGTTGAGTAATACACCATATAAAGGATAATATAAGCTTGATATGATAGTAAAACAATTCCGTTTTAAAAAGCTTCCTGGATAATAAACAGACTGAAGCATAAATCTGTCTGGAGGATAACAGCCTTGTTGATGTTTCGAAAATATCAGCAGCCCATATATATGTTTCTGCAATTATCAACATCCCTGCTCAAAACCTGAAATTTCCCACGGCAAAACAGCCCCTACACGTTAATAATAGCTTATCATAATAGTAATGCTCTAGGGGCCTTATTATCAGAGTGAGCACTTCACGTGCGAGCGGGAAATAGTCTGGCTAAAAATATTTTTTTATTTATTGAGCTTATACTATTTCTACAAGCTTGCGATCTACTCTGAGAAAAATTTTTATTTCTTTCAGGGAATGTAGCATTTGTAAGAATGCGATCCACTCTATGTTCAACACCCCCGCTGCATTCATGGGGGAAAAGCTCCCGTATTGTTTAACTAAAAAAATGAAATTATGGTACGAATTATTGACGTTCAGGAAAGAGAAACTGCTGATGGGGATAGTTACAATGTCCTCATACTCCAGGGGAAAATCGAGCCTGTTATATCTCAAACCAGTGGCAGACCGTATTTGACAGCCCGTGAAACTTCTATACCCTGTACATTTGACCTCGAGACTGCCAAGCAGCTTGTCGGGACTCAATTGAAGGGTGATATTGAAAAGGTTGAGGTCGACCCATACGATTTTGAGGTGCCAGATACAGGCAAGGTATTAACTCTCACCCATACCTACAGGTACAACCCAGACCCTGCAACAATCGAAGAGGTCGTAGGCTAGTCCTCGTGCTGTATGTGCCAGGTTTTACCGCCAGAGGGGTTGACTATAACTGTCAGCCCCTTTTTTCTTTTTTATTAACTTTTAAACTGTTTAAAATATGGATGCAACTGAGATAAAAACTGATTTGCAGAATTTCAAAGGCACTTCAGTCTATTATAAACATTTATTTCCAGGGAAGTCACCACTATTGATTACTGAAGGGTGTAATTACATCAGGGAGAAATGCCAGGCTTATTGGCTGTTTGATGCTATATTATCATACCAGGAGGATATTAAGCTTTATGGCGTATTCTTTCAGGTATGGACCCTGGAGCTTCAGGAGAAGGACTTAACCTGGTTACTTACCTGCAAGGAAGATAAAGGCAAACCTCCACTTATTACACAAAAGATACAGTTCTCAGATTTCCCTTTGCAAAAGCTCATTATCTGGGTTATTGATAAGGTAGCTTTATTACCTACAGAATACTAGTCAAATGACTGAAGAAGAGCGTAAAAAGTACATTTTGGAGGTCTATGAAC
>JAWOBS010000056.1:0-2888 GCA_046484145.1 Bacteroidales bacterium | reverse complement strand
ATCATGTTTCGTTATGGATTCAATTGTCCCTATTAATAATGCCGCTGGAACAAGCATCCTAGTAACTGATCTTACCTGCTGTCCAAGTGTTGGTTTTAATGGCGCTTTATTCTTATGAAAAGTAGCCCATCCTTGCTTTGCTGCAATAGCCATTTTATTTAGATATTGCATAATTAAACCTCGTATTTTTCTTTTTTTTTATCAAACAAGAACGCCTTAATTCTCTTAAATATTGTTTTCTGGTTTGTATCATAACCTTTTATTCTTGTTTCAAACTCATTGAAATTGCTGCTATTTTTTGCCATCATGCGCCAAAAATCTTGTTTTTTCTTGTCTGTAACAATAAAACGCCTGAACTTCTTCCCCATTCTGTATTGTATCACTTCCATAAAAAACACACTTATTTTTTATATGCCTCTTTTTCATATTTTACAATAGGATCATTCTCTGTTTTTGCTATAGATCTTATTTCCTCGACAATATCACAAGATAAAACCTCATTGGTGAACTCTGCCAAATTATCAAGATTATCTCCTTGAATCTTTTTATTCATATCCTCAAGCGACATCTCCTTAAATTTGTCCTCATAGCGCCGGATTTGCAAAAATAGTTTACGCAAATGCTTCAACCAGTTTAATAGATCTGTGTTTGACACCTGATTATAACCTTTTTCTCGATTATAACAAGTTGAGTATGACTCAATTAAATCAAAGTAATCTTTGAGTATCTGATCCTTACTCTGTTTCCATTCTGGAATTACGAAATATCCACTCTCAGCGTTATTTTTTTCTATCATCCTTAAACAACCCTTTCTCAACCAAGAACTCGCAAAAATCATGCAGTAAAGATGTTGGCTCTGCCTTATCTTTATAGATAGGTTTGCTGTTCTCATCCATCACTTTTATTTTTATTTCTTGCATTTATACACCTGAAATCTGGCTTATTTGATAGGCAATATATATAGTGCCTAAAAGCGCCCCGCCGGCAACCAAAATAATTATATACATCAGATTCATATATTTGCCCATGCCAGCTTTTGCTTTTATTTCTGATTTGATGTCTTGCATTTCTGCTAGATTATGCCAATATGTAGAGCTTTCTACTGTTTTAGTTTGAGAGCTTCCATCAGGAACTTTTATGGGTTGATTCACACCATGTTTGAAATCAATAGAATTTATGCCCAAAAAATCATATTGGCAAGTTGTATCATTATAATATCTATGTTCGCCAATCTTAAATTCTTCCTGCTCGAGATTCATGTAATACCTGCGCTTTTTTCTGTTCGGCTTAATGATAAAAACCCAACCATAGCCCTTATTTTTCAAAAAGAAATGTTTAATCGAGCCAAACATCTCAACCATGATCATGCGCATGGCAAAGAAAATGACCATAGTTAATGCGAAATAAAACAATAATATTGATGTCGCAATCATATAAAACAATTATGCCACCCCTTGTTTTTTTGTTGGCGTTTCTTCTCTCCTTGTGACTGTTCTTGAGTTTATCTCTTTCAAAAAAGACATGCCTCTACCTTTTGAGGCGTTTGCAGTCATCATGATTTCCCGAAACTTTGATACTTTGTATTTATTCAGCTCAGGACAGTGTCCTGAAAGATTTACAATCGTGTCTAAAGTATGCAAAAATTCTATTTCCCACTCTTTGTAATTGCCAGTAACCAAATCTTTGTTATGTTCCCTAAAATCATCTGTTTTTTCTTTTTTTGTAAACTTCCAAATCTTCTGCGATACAGGTTCTAGAATTTTGTTGAGAAAATCGAAATTATTCTCAAAAAATGGTTCTCTGTCTTCTTTCTTATCTTCTGGCATTGTTACTCTCCCATTTTATTTGTCACTTCAACAACAGATTTCCCGATTAACGCAAAGCCTAGAAATATCAAAAACAGCATGATAAAAAAATTATCTGCTATTGAACCCATAATTAGAGATAAGATCCCAGCAAAACCGCTGAAAACAAAGGGCATATTTACCTCTTTTAATGATATATGGATTAGTGCGAGCAGAAGAAATGTAAGAGCTAAAAACATTATTTCCATTTTGAACACATCTTAAATAAAAAAAAGGCGGGTTTTACGCCGCCTTTATCGACATAGCAAAATAATTGCCATAGTCCCCCGATCATTTGCTTCCAAGTCCTGAGGTTGCTGCAGCTGCAACAAGACCACCAAGTGCTAGGAAAACAGGAACGAAACCAACCACCGTAGCAGATATTCCTGTGAGATTACTCTCTGCAATTATGTCTTGTGAAACAGGGATACCAACACCGAGAACAGCAATCAAATAGACCAGAAAGCCCATCATTTTACCAACTTGTCCTTTCTTACTCATAGTGCAACACCCCTTGTTTTATATATAAATCATTTCATTTATATATTTTTCTAAAAATCTGCTGTATAATTCTTTTTTCTTGGGTAATCTAAGAAATTCCTGCAACCTGAACAAACCATAAAACCCGTAGTGTCAGACCTGAAAATCTGCAAACTATGAAATCTACATCCACAATATTTGCAGGTCTTCATTGTGTTCCCTTTTCTTTGTTGATCATAATAAAATCTGATCAATTCCCATTTTTTCATTTTGTTGAGATCTATAAATCTTAAATATAAATCATATACATCAGACTTTATTTTTTCTTTGATTTCTTCTTTTTTTGTTATTGGAGAATACATATTATTCATCAGCTACCACCTTTTTTATACCTAGTATGTAATACTAACTCCTTTTGAGTCAGGATTCTATTAAAGTCCAAACTTCACCTGGAAGTTGAGATACATCTTTGATTTGTTGAAACTCTTCTTGACTTTCAACTTTAAATTCTATTCTTGCTTTCATCAGTCATCACCTCTGTTTAATTTTTTAAGTTCTTCCAGA
>JAWOBS010000047.1:0-10184 GCA_046484145.1 Bacteroidales bacterium | reverse complement strand
CCTCTTTCTCTTCTTCTTTTTTCTCTTCTTCTTCTTTGAACTCCATCAAACCTTTATCAACCAATAGGTTATACCACATAATAATCTTTTTCATATCAGAGAAATACACCCGGTCTTTATCATAATCAGGAAGAATAGATTCAAAATAACTTATAATTTCATTCTTTGCTGCTTTATGATCAACGGCCTTTCCGGCATTTTCTTTTTCATATATCTTTTTAAAAACTTCTTTTAGCGGCAAATCTTCATCAACAGTAAAAACGCTGATATCTTCCAATGCACTTGAACGGTCACTTGCAAAGATTGGTATCTTTTTTCCGTCTTCAATTGATTCTACAATCACACCATTTTTAGTATGTGTGACAACTTTATAAAGTCCGCTTTTTCCAGAAATAGCTAAAATTGTACTTAAGTCCATAGATAAAGAATTAAATAAGTCTTGTTTTTAATTTGTTTTTTGAGCAGGTAAAATTAATTAATATTGAATAATATAATGCTATTTTTATAAAAATTAATAATCAAATGAAATTAAGAAAACATTTGTAAGTTATGTAATTTATAATAATAGCCTTTTTGTTCGATTAATTCCTTGTGTTTACCCATTTCAACAATTTTCCCTTCATGAACGACGCAAATAATATCTGCATTTACCACAGTAGAAAGCCTATGGGCAATAACTACAGAAGTCCGGTTTTCCATCACTTTAGTCAGGGCGTCCTGAACTAATTTCTCACTTTCTGTATCCAGTGCTGATGTTGCTTCATCAAGGATAAGTATTGGAGGGTTGTTTAGAATAGCCCTTGCAATAACCACCCTTTGTTTTTGTCCGCCACTAAGTTTATTGCCCTGGTCACCAACATTAGTATCATAAGCCTTTTCATATTTTATTATAAACTCATGTGCATTAGCGATTTTTGCAGCTTTTATTACATCTTCCTTGCCGGCATTTCTATTGCCAAAAGCAATATTATTAAAAAATGTATCATTAAAAAGTATAGGGTCCTGATTTACATTCCCCATAAGTGACCTCAGGTCTTTGATAATCAGATCTCTCACATCAATACCATCAATTGTTATTTTACCTTTGGTAACTTCATACAGTCGGGGAATCAGGTCAACCAGGGTAGATTTTCCTGCGCCTGATTGTCCTACCAATGCAATAGTTTTTCCTTTCGGAATTTCCAGGTTTACATTATTTATAACCCAGTCATTCTCATACTTAAAAGAAACATCTTTAAACTCAATAGACCTTTTAAATTCCTTGATTGGGATTGCATTAGGTTTTTCGTTAATGTTAACTGTGGCTTGTAAGATTTCCTCTGTTCTATCTGCCGAAGCCAGTCCTCTTTGAATATTATAATATGCAGTTGAGAATGATTTTGCCGGATTTAATATTTGAGAAAAGATCAATAAGTATCCGATAAATGCCTGTGAAGAAAGCTCGCCACCTCTTCCCAAAACCATTGTAGCTCCATAAATCATTATAAAAATAACTACCAATGTACCTAAAAATTCTACCATAGGTTTTGCAAGGTATTTCCTTCTGAAAATCCTGTTCATTACACCTGTGTATTGATCATTTAGATCATTGAACTTTTCATTAGTTTTGTTTTCAGCATTAAAGACCTTAATAATTCTTAAGCCTGTTAATGTTTCCTCCATCATTGATATGATAGAACCCAAATATCTTTGCCCGATGGTAGAGGTTTTTTTAAGTGATTTACCAACTTTGCCTATAATATAACCACTAAAAGGTAATAAGATTGCAACAAACAAAGTCAGTTCAGGGCTGATAACCAGCAAACTGGCGAGATAAACTATTATGGTTATTGGCTCACGAAAAATCATTTCCAAAGAACTGATTATGCTCAATTCTATTTGATAGACATCATTAGTCATCCTGGAAATTAAGTCTCCCTTTCTTTCATTTGAGTAATAAGAAAGCGGCAATACTAGAGTTTTTGCATATAATGCATTTCGTATATCCCTTACAACGCCATTTCTGACGGGCGCCAGGTAATACATGGCAATATACATGAAGCCGTTTTTCAACAAACTTCCTGTTATTATTACTACACTTATGATTAATAATGTGTTAATATTGCCATACTGCATTATCAGGTTGCTTATGAAATAGTTAAAATTTATTTTTATTGATTCAATGCTAAATGTTAAATCTACAGTTTCATAAACCATTTCCTGCGTTCCAAAAAGTATTCCCAGAAAAGGGATAATCATACCTATTGAAAACAAGCTAAACAATGTGCCTAAGATAGTATAAGTTAAATGCAGTAATACTTTCCGCCAATATGGATATATGTATCTTATTACTTTCCAGATGTTTTTCACTTTAGAAAAATTTTATTTGTAACAATTAAAGAAGTTTGTAACTCTTTAGGTTTATATTTCATTTCAGTAATGAATCCAGGCCGTAGCCGGTATAATTATGAGGTGTTAGTGTTTTTAACTGGTTTTTATGCTTCTCATCAATTTCCAATGTATCAATAAAGTCATATAAATCTTTTAAAGATACACTGTTGTTAGTCCTGGTTAGTTCTTTTAACTTCTCGTATGGTTCAGGAAAATTTATTTTTCTAAGCACTGTTTGAATTGCTTCTGCTATAACCATTGGATTCTTGTCCAGGTCATCCTCAAGTTTTTGTTTATTGAGCAAAAGCTTGTTCAAACCTTTTTTAGATGCTTTCACAGCAATAAGCATATGAGCAAGAGGAACTCCTATATTTCTAATTACAGTAGAATCTGTGAGATCTCTTTGAAGCCTTGAAATGGGAAGCTTTGCAGAAAGATGCTCAAATAAAGCAATTGCAATTCCAAGATTACCTTCTGAATTTTCAAAGTCTATAGGGTTTACTTTATGTGGCATTGCTGATGATCCAACTTCATTTCCGGAAATTTTTTGTTTAAAATATTCTTTTGAAATGTATGTCCACATATCCCTGTTAAGGTCAATAATTATTGTACATATTCTCTTAAGGCAATCAAAAACTGCCGACAAATTATCGTAGTGTTCAATTTGTGTAGTAACTTGCGATCTTTTCAGGCCCAGATTTTTGTCAACAAAATCGTTTGCAAATTTCACCCAGTTAATTTCCGGGAAGGCAACATTATGGGCGTTGAAATTTCCAGTTGCTCCACCAAACTTGGCAGGGAAATTAAGATTTCTAAGTTGTTCTGTTTGATTGTCAAGCCTTTCTTTAAAAACGAAAATTTCCTTACCCAGGGTTGTGGGCGAAGCCGGTTGACCATGAGTGAATGCAAGCATTGGTTGGCTTTTCCATTCGGATGAAATAGATTCCAGCTTATCTGAAAGATTTTCGAGAGCAGGAAGTATTTCTATAAAAACAGCATCCTTCAGCATCAAGGGAAATGCAGTATTGTTAATGTCCTGTGATGTAAGGCCAAAATGTATCCATTCTTTATACCCGGCCAGGCCTAAAATTTCGAATTTTTCCTTTATGAAATACTCTAAGGCTTTAATATCATGATTTGTAGTTCTTTCAATTTCTTTAACCCTTAAAGCATCCTCTTCTTTAAAATCTTTAACGATACTTTGTATCTTGCTCATATCGTCTTCAGTAAGCTTATCGAGTTCAGTTAATGGTAGTTTTTTCAATGCGGTGAAATATTCAATTTCAATTAACGCCCTGTACTTAATCAGAGCTGCTTCTGAAAAAAAATCTCTTAATTTTTGAGTTGATTTATAATATCTACCGTCAATTGGAGAGATTGAATACATTTCCTGGTTGTTCATATTTAAAATTTTGACAAAAATAATAAACTATTTCATAGGTATAAGCTTACAATTATATTTAAGTAAAAATAAAAAGGCTGCTAATTGCCAGCAGCCTTTTTACGAATTAACAAAATAATTACTTTATCACTCTTCATTAGTAGGGAAGAGGCTGCCAAAGTTTTCTTCGAAGTAAGTAATTAAATCCTCAAATAAAACTTCAAGAGTTTCCCATGAGTCATCTTCGAAAATCAGGATAGGATCAATACTTTCACCCTGGTCATCAACAAATGATTTAGCTGCTAAGGAACCGAGTTTACTGTTAAGCTCAACATGGATAAGGTCTACGTTAATGTTTTCATTCATAAGATCAATATCAGGAGGATCTTGATTAGCAGCTTGTTCTACATTATAAAAATGCATATCACCTTCTGCTTTAAGGGGTGTAACCTGAATATGGCCGCTCAGCAACTCCGGAGCTTCATCAAATAAATATTCAGTTAATTCAGCATCTAAGTCAACTGAAGCTATAATGTCGCTATCTAGCTTGATGCTTGCAAGTGCTGAATAATTTCTGTTGCTGCCGGTCCAGCTTACAGAAATATCATATGGAATTAATGAAGCACTTACACTGATGCTTTGTGGAATTAAGTCCTGCTCATCATTTGAAAGAATAAAAGAACCTGCATACTCTAAATCAAAAACAAGGTTGCCTTCTATTTCTATGTTCATCTCTATCAAAGTTGGAACATCCTCATCATAGTAAACACCTTCATAATCATCGTAAAAGCTAAAGGTTGTAAGTTCTAATGCAGTGACATCTGCAATTGCATTATTGTCTTCTGCATTATAAGCTATTTGACTAGCAGGGAAGTAAACAGTAATTAAATCCTGCGGGTGCTCACTGACTTTCACAAAGTCATCAAGTGTAAAGTCATACTCATAAATGCCCGGCTCCATAAAGCCGCCGTTTTCTTTTACCCTGACAGGCGTCATAAATTCAGCCTTTTTTGGGTTGGTAGAAAGCATCAGGATGTTTTTTGGGTTGATAGCCTGGTAACTTGATTTTAAAGTGTTTTCTATACCTGCCATGTTTAAATCAAACATCAAAAACATGGTAGATTGCATACCATCTGTTGCCATCATGCTTTCGAAGTTTCCAATAATTTCGTCATTTGCTTTTGCAATCTCATCCTTAGCTTCAGTTGCTGTTAGCGGGTCGTCCGACGTATCATCATCTTTATCGCATGAGGTTAAACCTATTAATGCAATAAAGCTAAATAATGCCAGTAATTTTAATATTGCTTTCATAACTTTTTGATTTTTATTTGTTATTAATTTGATTTTGATTATGTTATAATGCAAATTTAAGTAATATTATTTGCAATGTCAACAGTATTTTAACATTTATTTGCTTCGTTTGTGGTGGTAATAACGAACTTCATCGTAATATATTATATAAGACAATTAAGAGTTATTAAATCACAAAAGCATTATATAGTAAAAAACACAGCCTCAAACTTTTCTGATTTATAAATTGAACATTAAGGCTTTTTTATAAAATAGAATAATTAAACTTTTAATAAATTCTTTTTTACATCTATTCTGATAGTTTTTTTTTATTTTTACACCTTATCATTTGATGAATTTTAATGATTGGCAAACAGTTGATTTTGTTAATGCAGTCAGTTTGGCTTCATCAGGAAACATAAAAATTTTTTATAATTAAATTCATGATAATATGTATTTAAGAACATTCATTTCACGCAGTATATTAGTATTTGTTGTTTTATTTTTCACATTTTATTCCGGAACAATTGCCGGGCCTTTGGATTCTTTGTTGAATGAACGTGAAAAGCTTATCCAGGAACATAATGAATTAATATCTACTGCCAGGACATCTCCCGCAACAGACAGGAAAGTATTTGAGCTTCAGAACAAGCTGTTGGCATTAGATAGTTTTATTATTGATGATCAGTTTCTTAGTAAAGCGCAAAATTTAAAAGCTGTGCAGGATCAGGTTACGGAACTCGAAGATGATTATGAAACATTGTTGATGTTGTTTTATATTGTAGCAGCTGCTGCCCTGGTTTTTCTAATCTTGTTCTTTATCTTTTTAGCTTCATACATTGGTGCTCGAAAGAAAAGTAAATTGTCTCAAAACCAAGTGCTTGACCTTCAAAAGATGCTTGAAGAATACAGTAATGAATTATCTGTTATTGCGGATGATCGTGATAAGTATAAAAGAAACGAGTATGAGGTTGATAAAATGAAAGAAAAATTGCAAATCCAAATTGAGGATTATGAAAGAAGAGGTTCTACAAATCATATTGAAATGATAAGGCTGAAAAGTGAAAACTCAAAACTTGCCGATGAGATAAAAGACTTAAAAGAAAAACAAACCACGACTTCAATTAGTGATAATAGTGAAATAGCTGCAAAGCTTGTAAGACTTGAAAAAGAATTGGAGGAAAAAGACAATACAATAACTGAGTATGTGGAAAAGCTTAATGAGTTGAAAAATCTTCTGGAGATGTCAGAAGTTGAGTCAAATAAGAAAGAAGAGGACGAAGTTGCATTACAAAATGAATTAGACAGCCTGAAAAAAGAGCTAGTCATTAGAGAAAAAGAGATTAATAGCAATACAACTGAAGATTTCGAAAATGAAATTAATCGCTTAAGAACAGAAAATAAAGAATTGTCTGATTTGCTAAAGGCTGCTGAGCAAGTACAGAATGATCTTTTGGCTGAAAAGGAAGACTTATCCGTTAAAGAAACAGCCTCATCGGAGGAAGCTGCAGATGCAGACAATTTACGAACAGTTCTTAATGCACAGATTGAGGAGCTGATGGAAGTTAAAAGGAATCAGGAAGAATTGTCAGAAGCCAATAAAGGCTTATCATGGAAGAATAAGATACTGGAGGAGGAATTAGAACGCTTAAAGACTAAACCTGACATAAAGCAGGAAAGAAAACCGGATAACCTAATGGTTGAAGATCTCCTACAGCAAAACCTTGATTTGCAGAATGAATTAAATGAATTTAAAAAGCTTCTTGATGAAGAACTTGAAAACAGGAAAGAATTGTTAAAAGAAATTGAAGATCTGGAAAAATTTTACAAAAGTGAAGTTCAGGAAGAAATTGCAACAAAGGATTCGATTAGTGATGAAGTTGCTGAAATGCATGATACTGTCGAAGGCAGTGAGTATGAAAAGTTAAAGTCCGAAAATGAAGAGCTTAAAGAGCAGATAAGATCTTTTGATGAAAAATTTAAGTATGAAGAGAATGCAAGGACTGAACTTGAGAATGAGCTAAAAGAATTGTTAGAACAATTTAATAATATTACAGAAGACTTGAATAAAAGATAAACGATTATAAAGCTTTGTGAATAATAATATCAAAATAAGATGGAACAGAATAGCGACAATAAACTGGAGAAATCAAGAAAATTAATTGAAGAACTTAGAGAGAGATTTGAGCAGGAAAATCAAAGGATATTTGAATATAAAAAAGAGGTGTATCGCTCCAAGGATTTTTCAGTTTCAACATTTTATACTTATAATGGGCCTAATTATTATCTTGACAGACAGGCGGTTGTTTTTAATATTTTTATTGCTCCAATTGGTGATAGTGTTGACTTTTATAAAGAAGAAGCAGTGAAAATATTTCCACAATTGGAAAATATTGAAACTCCATATGTGATTGATTTATTTGTTGAGATGTTGATACTTGTTCTGAAGATGGATATCGACCTGTTTATTAACAAGTATAGCATTAGCAAGGATAATGATGATTACGTTGTGGCTGTAGAATACCTTGATGAAGATATTACAATTGATGCTGTTTACCTGGTGCGGGACTGGTTTATTGCCATGTCTGATGATGAGGAGTTTGATTTTCAGCAGGAGTTTGCCTTATTGCAGGAAGATTTTAATATTACTCCATTGGGAGGGCCAACTTTATATTCTTTAATAGAGGCTGGTTTGAAGCGCGATATTCCGGTTTTTTTCCTTAGGGAGGAAAATGAATATCAATGGGGTTATGGTAAAAAGCAAATAAGAGGAAGGTCAACGACTTTTCATACAGATAGCATTAAGGACACTGAGTTTACAATGTATAAAGACATGGTTGGCGAGTTTCTTGCTATGTGTGGCTTTCCTACTCCAATGGGAATTAATTGCTTTAGCGAGGATGAAATTGTTGAGGAAGCACTGAAAATAGGTTTTCCTGTTGTTGTAAAACCTGTTGCAGGCCATAAAGGAGAGGGTGTTACAACAAATATAAAGACAGAGGAGGAGGTCAGAAAATCTTTTAACGAGATTGTTGAAGGAGCGGAGAAACTGGGAGTTAATTTTGATGGTGCTCTTGTCCAGAAAATGATTGAGGGCAATGATCACAGACTTTTGGCAGTTGGAGGAAAGTGTGTCGCAGCCCTGAAGAGAGTTCCGGCTTTTGTTGACGGTGATGGTGAGAAAACTATTGAGGAGCTTATTAATGTCGAAAATGATAAGGTTATCAGGCTGGATAATGCAAGGTCACCTTTGTGTAAAATAAAAGTTGATGATAATCTTCTTGAGTTTATTGAGCAACAAGGATATTCATTGGATTTTATTCCCGGTAAAGATCATAGAATTTTTCTTAGAAAAGTTGCTAATATTTCAGCCGGTGGTGTTTCATTTAATGTGACTGAAGAGATGCATGAGGATAATATTGCCCTGGTTGAGGATATTGCTTCGTATTTTAAATTAACATGTTTAGGTATTGATGTTTTAGCCGCGGATATATCAAAGTCGTGGAGAGATGGTGATTTTGGTATAATTGAGATTAATTCAGGGCCCGGTGTATTTATGCATTTGGCGCCTGCCTACGGCGACAGTATAGATGTGCCCGGATTGATTATGGAGTCACATTTTGGCAAGGAATTTAATTCCAGGGTGCCAATTATAGCAGCCAACAAAGTAAGCGATGAGCTTCTTAAGCTTATAAATACAAAATTACACGAAATTAAGCCGGAGATATTTTTTGGAGCTCTTAATCAAAACGGCGTTTTTTATAATGGCAGATTTTTTCATAATAATCCTGACCATGATCAAAATGTGAAGATGATTTTAAGAAATCCGAAAGTTGACTTTGCTCTGCTTAGCCATAATCCTGATAATATTCATGATTTTGGAATTTTTCACAAGGGAGCTGATTTAATTATTTTGGATGAAGCCGATTATTATGAAAAAACAGTTTTAAAAGAACAGCTTATCAATTCAGGTTATATTATTGAAATTGGTAATCAGGAAATTAACTTGTTGAAAGACGGTGAATCTATATCTGTAAATTACTTCTTTACACCCGAAGAAAAAGAAATGCGGATAATGGATATTTTGTCAGAGCATTTAAGCTCATTGATAGATAAGTACTAAAAAAAAAGCTACCCAAATCAGGGTAGCTTTTTTTATCCACTTACTAGCTAATACTATTTATTTACTGTGTCAAATATTGCTTTAAAAGCTTCAGGATTATTAACAGCAAGGTCTGCAAGAACTTTACGGTTAATAAGGATTTCCTTTTTATTTAACAATCCCATAAATTTAGAGTAACTCATTCCATATTGACGGGTTGCGGCATTTATACGCACTATCCATAACTTACGGAAATTACGTTTTTTCGTACGTCTGTCACGGTATGCATATTGTTGGCCTTTTTCCCATGTATTTTTGGCTACTGTATAAACATTTTTTCTTGCACCAAAGTAGCCCCTGGTAAGCTTTAAAAGCTTTTTTCTTCTTCGCCTTGAAGCGACATTATTTACTGATCTTGGCATAATTTTTTATTTTTTTTTGCTAGCGCTTCGTTTACACGATAGACTTTAATTGGCTAAACAAAAGGTTAATAAATAAAATCTCAAATTGCTAAAACTACATACAAAGCATGTTTTTAATATTTTGTAAGTCAGACTTATGTACAATAGTAGATTTAGTTAAGTTTCTTTTTCTTTTCTTCGATTTTTTAGTCAAAATATGACTTTTATAAGCATGTTTACGCTTTATTTTCCCGGAGGCGGTAATCGAAAACCTCTTTTTAGCTCCGGATTTTGTTTTCATTTTTGGCATTCTAATAAAAATTTACGGGTTTATATAAAAATAAATAAGTGGATTCAATTATTTCTGAGTTCCTTTTTTAGGCGCAATGAACATAATCATTCTTTTGCCTTCCAATTTTGGTAATTGTTCAACTTTTCCAACATCCTCAACTTCTTGAGCGAATTTAAGCAACATCACTTCACCTTTTTCTTTATAAATAATTGACCTGCCTTTAAAGAAAACGAAGACTTTGACTTTTGCACCGTCCTGCAGGAACTTCCTTGCATGATTTAGTTTAAAGTTGAAATCATGGTCGTCGGTATTTGGCCCGAGTCTTATTTCTTTAACTACAATCTTGGC
>JAWOBS010000014.1:0-9128 GCA_046484145.1 Bacteroidales bacterium | reverse complement strand
AAAATAAACAAGATTGCAAATGTTTTGTTGAATAAACCAGATAATGACGGAATTTTTATTGTGAAATAGCCGGCGATATTTAAAAGAAAATATTACATATGACGAATTTGGATGATATTATTAAAAAAGTTATAAAAACTGCAATAAGCACCGGTGCTTTTCTTCGCAAAGAAGTTGAAAATATAAAAAGCAGTGATATTGAACTAAAGGGCATTCACAATTTTGTTACTTATGTAGACAAAGAAGCTGAACAAAAGATAGTTTCGGAGTTGAAAAGCATATTGCCACAGGCCGGTTTTATTGTTGAAGAGCAGACGGAAACAAAAAAAGCTGATAAGTATAATTGGATAGTTGACCCATTGGACGGCACTACAAATTTTATTCATCAGTTGCCTTGTTTTAGCATTTCCATTGCTTTAATGAAAGATGATGAAATTATTTTGGGAGTAGTTTATGAAATAAACCAGGATGAATGTTTTTCCGCGATAAAGGATGGTGGTGCTTTTATGAATGGGAAAAAGATTAGTGTTTCAAAAGCAAAAACACTAAATGACAGCCTGCTTGCTACCGGATTTCCTTATTATGATTATTCAAGGATTGATAATTATATTGAATTGTTTATTTGGTTTCTGAGAAACACTCATGGCGTAAGGCGTTTTGGCAGTGCTGCTGTTGATTTGGCTTACGTGGCTTGTGGCAGGTTTGATGGATTTTTTGAATATAGCCTTAACCCCTGGGATGTTGCAGCAGGAAGCCTGATTGTAAAGGAAGCAGGAGGGAAGGTCGCAGATTTTAAAGGTGAAAATGATTATTTGTTTGGAAAAGAAATTGTTGCAGCTAATTCGAATATATTTGAAGATTTTATCCAAAGGGTAAAATCCGGTTTTTAATAATTGCTGCAAAAAAAGGCATAAAAAAAAGGCAGTAAGATTTCTCATACTGCCTTTTTTTAAAAAATTAATTTTACATATAGTCAAGCATGTACCACGTTCCTCCTGAAGCAGCAAAAAATGTTACCATAATTATCCAGAAGATAATGTAAATACCGGAAATTATAGTTCCAATTAATCCGGTGATTTTACCCGTTTTAATCATACTTAAACTTCCTCTTGAGTAAATTGAAGGATTTGCATTGTATATTTTGTTGCCTTTTGAAGCTAATATCAATGCAACAATCCCAAAAGCCAATCCTACAAAAAAGCAGGAAAAAACTATTGAGCAAATTCCAAATATCATTGAAATAATGGATACCGGAATAGTTTTTAATGCAACAGGTTGATTTGTTTCCATGTTTTCTTTTTTTTGTAATGTTACAAATAATAGTTTTTAAAACTATATTGTTGTTTACGCAAAGAATAATAGACCACTCATTGTGCTAGCAGCAAACAACCAGATAAAGGTATAAATCACTGAGAAAATCAAACCTATAATACCAATAATAAGGCCTGCTTTTGCCATACCTAAACTTCCTTTAGAAAATGATTCCGGATTTGCTTCATGTGCTTTTTTAGCTTTTCCTGAAAATACAATTGCTAAAATTCCAAAAACAATACCTACAAATAAACATGAGAATACTGCTGAAAGAATACCGAAGATTAATGAAATAACAGCTCCCGGTGCAGCTGGCAATTTTACGTTAGTGTTTGTCTCCATAATAATTTGTTTTTAGTTTATAAAAAAATTAGTTTGTAAAAGAAGTTTAAAAACATCAATACAAATGTAAAAATAATAGAAATTTTAAAATAAAGCAAAGACCTCTTAAAATTAAAGATAAAATGTGCAATTAAAATTAATATTGATATTATCATGGGTATAAGGGCAGGAAAAGCTTGAATGCTCTCCAATAGATTGCCTTTCAGCAATTCTATTATTGCCCTTTGCATTCCACAGCCAAAACAGTCAATACCTGATAGACTCTTCCACTGGCAAGGCATTTGGTTTCTTTCCAAAAAATCTATTAACCATTTCATTTTATTTCAAAAATTTGTTGTTTGAACAATAACAATTGAAAAATTTCTTACCATATTGTTAGTAATTTTATTATGGAAGCTTAATAAAACTATTTTGCGTTGCTAATATATGTTCCAATAAGATCAGTAAAGTTTGTTTCACCATCATAAAATACTGATACAATTGGAGTATTGTATTTGTTGCTTACATCCTTGAAAACTGAGCTGCAAACTTGCCCGGGCATGCAGCCAAAAGGCGATACGTTGACAATTAGTTTTGCTCCCTGGTTTATAAATCCAATAGCTCTTCCAATAGTTAAAACCGGTTCTCCTTCTACTTCCACGGGGACAAATTTTTTGCCTATTCCAATAATTTCTTTTATTGGTGGTTCTTTACGTACTTTTAAAAAGTAGTCAAATATTCTTAAATACTTATTTTCTATAATTGCAGTTAACTCTGTTGAAATAAAGTGAGAAAAGAAATCCAGAATATTTTTATTTGTTTTTAATTCTGCGGAGTAATGCAACCATTCCATCATAGGTGCTACCCATGCTTCACCGCCATTGGATTCAATTTGTTTTACAAGGTTTGAGTTAGAAAATTGAGAATTTCTAACATAAATCTCACCAACAACACCTACAAGTGGCTTTTTGTTATTATAAAACTCGATTCCTTTAAGTTTAGAATTTAACTTCCGCAAAGCACTTGAAATGCTGTTTTTATTCTCAAAGACTTTCTCCATATTGACGATTGCCTCTTCAATAATTTCGTCAATTAACCCCGGAGTTTTTTCATAAGGCCTGAGCTTACAAGCTAATTTATAAAGAATGTCAGAGACTATCATAGCTTTTAGAAAATGAATCCGCAGCCCGCCTTTTATATCTCCATAGTTATCGTCAAAGCTTGGAGAGATTATAGATGCTTCAATGTTATTTTCTCTAAGGATTTTATTATGTAGCCTTGCATACAGTCCAAAGCGGCACGGGCCACTGGCACAAGGCATAAAGAGGGCAGTGTTCTCATTACAGCCGTCATTTTCCTTGGATATTTTGTGCAAAAAGGCACCTATAGTGGATGTAGCCGGCATGCACTCTGAGCCTCTGACAAAAGCACTACCCAAAGTAAAAGTTTCAATATCTTCCTTTACCAAAGGAACGGAGTCAATGCCATATGCTCTAATTGCAGCACTTACCAATCGCGAACCTATTGGATGCATCGGTGGCACATACACTTTGTTATTGGCAAGGGAATTCTTTATTCTTTTTTCTATTTTAACTGCTGAAACAGGCTTTTTCTTTGATTCATAATAGTGGTCAACCCTGTCAAAATATGCCTCTAACCTTGTCATGTAACCTGCATCACCACCATGCTCATCTAATTCTAATATCAGGTAAGGCTTCTCAGTCATTATTTCTTCAAAAGTGCCGAGAAGAAACGAATCAGGGCCACAACTAAAATTGCTTAAATATATCGGATACAGATCATCGTGTTTGTTAATGTAATTGGCTGCAGCAACTATTTTTTGTCCGTATGCCCAATACATATCTTTAAACTCTTCAGAAATGCTTTCCCTGTTTATGGGTAATACATCCATTGGTATTACATCATATCCGTATCTTGCAATTGTTGATAATAGTCCTAAGTTTATGGATTGGTCAAGGATGTTATAGCTCCTTCCCAATATTACAAATCTTGGTTTATTTGTCTTTTTATTATTAATGTAATTTTTTCCAAATTCACTCAGCTCCTTTTTTGTTTCTGCATTTTTAAGCTTTGCTTGCTTAAATGCCAGCCTGATTTGTTTAGTGTTAATACCAAAAGATTTTCCTATAGTTTTTTCAAGCTGTTTAATATTATAATCATCAGCTTTGGAAAAGTCGATAATAGGGCTTAAGATATTGTCAGTATTGATGTTATTATAACCGAGGGCACTTTTCAGAATAGTAGGGAAAGCTTGTGAAAGAGGGCAAAAATATGAATTCAAAGCCTTAGGATTTTTGGTGTCCTGTATGTGAAATGGTATTACAACCGGGTAATTATCATGCTTGATGCAGTACATTGCATGGCCTAATGCAAGTTTTAGAGGATAACAAAAATCAGACAGAGCATATGATTTTGCTAATGAGTTTATTTCACTATTTGTGGTAGGTGTTGGAATAAGTTCAATTTTTAGTGCATTGAAGAACTTGCTCCAGAAAGGGTGAAAGGAGAAATATTGTAATGCTTTAGGAAAATATGCCTTCATTATAACATCCTTATTTACCTCTCTTTTGCTTATTGTTTGCTTTAGGAAGTTAAAAGCATCAAGGCATTCTGTATTTTTTACTGATTTTTCGTCAGGTTCCTTGCCACACATATAGCCCCAGGATGTTTTAGTATCTTCACCGGCAATCTGCATGTGAGTTATAAGGCATTTGTTTGTACAAAGGGTGCAATTATCTTCAGATAGAACAATTTCTTTAAATCTAATGTCCAGCCCTTTAAATTTTGTTTCTGATGGGGGTGTGTTTCTTAACATTTCAGCTATGCCTATTGACCCCATTACATGGCTGTATTGTGAGGTATGTATTTTTTTATTTACGACATTCTCAAATGCTTCAACAAGCCCTGAGTTTTTAGCTGTTGCACCCAGAAAAAGTATGGGTTCTTCAATGGCTTTGTTTTGCACCACTTTATGAAGATAATTTTTACAAACTGAATATAAAATTGAAGACATTACCTGGTTTCTTTTATATCCGTTTGTCAGGAGCTGATTAGAATCCTGCTCCATAAATACCGTACATCTGTCGCTTGAGATAGGTGGTTTTGCATCTTTGCATAATGCCGGGATATCATCAAGTTTAATATTTAGGTTTTTCGCTTGTTCTTCAAGGAAAGAACCTGTTCCGGCAGCACAAACATAATTCATGCTTGCATCTTTCATCCAGCCGTCTTCAATAAATATATATTTAGAATCCTGCCCGCCAATTTCAAAGATTGTTTTTACATCCGGAAACTCCTTAATTGCACCTTTAAGGTGAGCAGTAATTTCATTTTTTATTATATCAGCTCCGGCAAACTTACCGACAAGCTTTCTCCCACTTCCGGTAGTTCCCAGTCCTTTAATATTAAAACTAACATTCTTTTCTTCTTGTATTATACAAATGCCTTCAAGCAAATTTTTAAAGGCCTCTATTGGTTTGCCTTGTGTTCTAGTATATAACCCAAGCATTATTTGGCCTGATTCATCAATAACCGACATTTTAGTGCTTGTGGAACCAATATCTACTCCTGCAAAAACATTATACTTTTTCCCGCTTTCAAGATGCCAGATATCAACTTCATTATTGAAAACATCAAGATAATTAATATGATTTTTTACTTTATTTTCTTTAAATGAGAGGGGTTTTTCGTAAGTAGCTTTGTATGCTTCGTTATTGATAGAAACTAAATTGCCTGATTCAACCGGATTTGACAAATATTTTATAAGTGAGCCGGATAAAAAATAATCAGGGCCGTCGGCCACTCTTAGCTTGACATCACCCAGTAGTTTTTGGAAAAAATGTATAAAAATTTTGTTTTTGGCAAGTCCCCCAATTAAAAACACATCATCGGTTATGATCTTCCCCCTGAACAGGGTTGTGTATGCCGACTCAGCAAGGCCTTTCACCAGGCCATTCCAAAGCTGTTCTATGCTATATCCTTGTTGTTGACGGTGAATGAGGTCACTTTTTGCAAATACTGCACATCTTGATGCTATACTGGGAGGATTTTCAATAATGGGAATATTCTCAACATCTTCATAAGTGAGTTTCATCCTTTCCATTTGCTGGTCAAGAAATGCACCTGTACCCGCGGCACATAAAGAATTAGTATCATAACGGTGAAACTTGCCATCTTGTATTTCTATTATTGACAGACCTGAAGAGCCAATATCAATAAAATACTTTATGTCTGCATATTTTTCTCTGTCAATTGTATTTACCAGGCAATAAATCGGAGAAATAACAGGAATGTTGAAATTTTTTGACAAAATATCTGAATATTTGCCTGTAATGATTGTGCCTGCCAAATCAAATTTGAGATTATTTTCTTTTATAAGGCTGTCAAAAGCAGTGAGAGGCTCTCCCAAATGTTCTTTTCTATAATATTTTATCTCACCGTTTTCTCTAAATGCAATTTTAATTGACAATGAACCGGCGTCTATTCCTAAAAATTTTTTGTATGAAATATCTGACATATTTAAAACTAACTTATTAATATCATTTAATAATAACAACTTTCTTGCTGATATTAAAATCACCTGTAATTATTACTATATAGATACCGGGATTAAAATCATTCAGAGGTATTCTTAATGTTGAACTAACTTCATAACTGCCATTAAACATAACTCTTCCTGAAATGTCTGATAGCTTGACATTAATATTTTTGTTGCTTTTTTGATTTGGAATTTGAATGACAAGATTTCCTGTGTTTCTGTTGTAAAAAATATTGAAATCTTCATTTATATTATGATCGTAAATATTAACATCATCATCGTCATCATCTTCTGAAGCTTTTAACGCATTTACTGTAAGATCATCAAAATAGAATCCTTCATCAACAACGGATGCATCAGTAACTATTATAAACTTCAACCAAATATCATTATTAGCATATTCTGTAATGTCAATTTTTTCAAGCACCCATTCATCATTAGAACCGTGATAAAGCGGTTCGTTTGGTACTTGATTGGAGGTCCCCGGTGAAGTATAATCGCCTTCCAGAGCTGTCCATGTTTGGTTATCTGTTGATATTAATACCTGCACGTAATCCCAGTTTTTTTCAATATTGAATCTTGTCATAAAGCTCAGTTCAGCGAATATAGCATTTTCCAGGCTTATCGGATCTGTAAGAACAATAGATGAGTTTACATCATTGGAATAATCACTTCCCGGGCTATCTGCAATTGAGCCGGGTTCAGAGTAAAATATGTTATTGCAAACTCCCCATTGAGTGTTGTCCCAGTTGTTAAGATCATCACAAGGATCAAAGAAAACAACTTCAGGAGTTCCATAATATTTTGTAACTGTTTCTTCCCATGTGTACATTCCATTGCTTAATTTAATCGCGTACTCAATCACATCTCCGTTGCTTATTGATTGGTCGAGTTCCATATTAATATAGGCAGTGTCTTTTTGCAGTACTTCCATATCATCAAAAACTGATTCATTACCTACTGCAATTATATTATCAGTAATTGCTTCTATAGAGACTGTAAAGCCGGAAGGTGAATATTGTCCCATATTGAATATTTCAATTGCTGCTAAATGCTGGAGGTCATGAATGAAATTGTCATCAATATCTGTAATTTCAGCATAGGGCAGTGCAAGGTGAGCTATAGAATTATTCATATGAACATGCCCGGCGCAGATGTCAACAATTTTATCCATTGCCGGCCAAAAGCCATCTATTGGAGAGCCGGCTTCAGGGGTAAATGCCAGAACTTTGTCTTTTGTCTCTTGTTCCCCATAAAACCAATCATCTGAGCCCCCATTTGCAAAATACATCAGGGTTTCATACACTGTCCCGTATACATATCCGTTCTCTTTTGTCATCAGTTTTGCATATTCAAGAAAGACAAGAGAATCAGGTGTAAGTAAGTTCTCATATCCCCAGGGATAAATAAGAAGGTCACTATAGGTATGGTTGTTTAGTGCTAGTGTGAAATCGTATGTTTCGGCAAATTCTTTAACATTTTGTGTTTCCGGTTCAGAGAAACCACTTGTTCCTCTGTATGTATCAGAGCCTGGATAATTTGATGAGCCTGAGTTGTCATATCCCCACATATAGCCAAAGTTCCTGTTGAGGTCAACGCCATAGGATCCATCGCCGTTTGCTCTCCTGTTTTTTCTCCACATTGAGCCACCGTTAGGATTTGTTGTTTCACAAAAATAATAACCATCAGGATTAACAACCGGCACAAAATATAATTCGAGATTGTCAATTAAGTATTGTATTTCGGGGTCATTTTCATAATTCTCAAGTAAATACCACATTTGAAAAAGCATTTGCTGCATACTTGCAGGTTCGCGTGCATGTAGCAGAGCCGTGTAAAGCACTTTTGGCTTATCTGTTGTTTCATTAGGGCTGTTTGAAATTCTTACCCAGTAAATAGGCCGTCCTTCTATACTGTTTGTCTCACCAATGGGTGCTTTTTCATTTATCAACTCCGGATAAAGCTCATGCATTAGGTCAAGGTCTGATAATGCTTCTGACAAAGTATGATAACCTCCCATTGAGCCCAGGGAGAAATTTTCCGGAATAGGATAATCTGAATCTTTTGTTTCCGTTCTAAGCCTTTGTAAAAGCGAGTCTTTGTCTATTCCTTTGTTTCGCGACTGGTAATACTCAGTGAGGTCAGGAATCAATGTTTCATATTTAAAACCTGCAGCAGAAATACGTTCTAATTCTGATGCAGATAATTCACTGATTATGAATATTCCCGGTTTGTATTCAGCCATTTGTATAGCGATGCCAAGCTCAGCTAACTCAGTTATGCTTTTTCCATCAAGGTCAATTTTAACACGTGAATAAATATCTGAATTGTTGTTTGCAGTTAGTGAGAATACTATTAAGATTAGTGAAAAGGTAATTATGAGTTTTTTCATGATAATTGTTTTTTTTTCAGCCACAAATTTACCAAAAAGATTCTATTGTTTTAGCTAAATCTATAATAGATATATCGAGAATGGGCGTAGTCTGGTTTTGTGCAAAAAACTTTAATATTTTTTAATATTTATTTGTATAAAACATAATGCATCACTACCGTTAGGGAGAGATTCCAAAAGTGAGCTGTAAAGAAGTGCCTCAAGTGCACATCTCTTTACCGGGGCTTTTATATGAAATTATTTGTAAACCTATTTTAAGACAAGACAGTATGTTTATTAATTAGTAATTTTTTTTACTCAAAAAGGGCTGTCAAAATCAATAAAATCTCTATTTTTGACGTGAAATAATTGGGCTTTATTTATTAATCTTAAAAAACACAAAAAATCACAATGAAACCATTAGTAAGTACTATCATGGGCAGCACTCCCGACATGAAAGTAATGTTTGAAGCGGCAAAGTTTTTTGATGAACTTGAGATTCCTTTTGAGTTGAATGCATTATCAGCTCACAGGACACCCGAGAAGGTTATAAGTTTTGCAGAAAGC
>JAWOBS010000012.1:0-14824 GCA_046484145.1 Bacteroidales bacterium | reverse complement strand
GACGCAACCGGAGGCGTCCTCGATCTCCTCGATCGCGAGGGCGTCCAGGGGGTCCTTAAGACCTTTTATTTCCTTTTCAACCAGACTAAGGTAGTTTTTCAAATATTCATTCATAAAAAACAATTAAACTAAACCATATTTATTCCAGGCAGGATGAAATCCGGGTTTTCAATTATCTTTTTAATACCTGCTTCAAGCGAGGTAACATCTCTATTCAACAGTTTTCTCATTTTTGAGGTATCAGGAAATCTTCTTTTCATATCTCCTTCAGGCAATGGAGGGTGATAAACGATTTTTGACTTGCTGCCTGTAATGTCAATGACAATTTTTGCAAGCTCAACTATTGGCACTTCAATATCTGAACCTATATTTATAACATCATTTATAAATTTATCCTCGTAAAATGCATTCACACAAGCATCAATATTATCGTCAATATAACAGAATGTCCTGGTTTGCTCGCCACTGCCATAAATAGGAATATTTTCATTTTGAAGAGCCAGGCTTAAAAATTTAGACATAACAAAATCTGTGCTTTGCTTAGGCCCATATGTATTAAAAAATCTAAAGATAGTGTAATCGAGGCCGTATTCCTTTTTATAAGAACGAAGATATGCTTCTCCTACATTTTTGACTACAGCATAAGGTATCCGTGAGTTTAAAGGCGTTGTCTCTTCATTTTGTGGCAAGTCAACCGGCTCTCCATACACTTCCGAAGAAGAGGCAAAGAAAACTCTTTTCACACCGGAATTCTTGCACAGATCAAAAATATGCTCAATTCCATAAAGATCCTTTAAAACTCTAATAGGGTGAGATTGGGTAGCTTCAACGCCGACAAATGCAGCATAATGAAAAACATAATCAAAATGATTTGCAAGCATTACCTCGGCAATATCTCTGTATGTGTTTACATCGCATTTTATAAAGCTCCAGTTCTCCTTGTGTTTTTTTGGCAATTTATCTAAGCAGCCTGTTGAGAGATTATCAACTATGACAATGTGATTATCAGGGTTTTCAGCAAGCTTTTCGGCAAGACAACTGCCGATAAACCCGGCTCCACCTGTAATTAGTATCTTCGTTTTCTTTCCCATAATACTTTGTTTTATTCAAAATCAGAGGTAATATTAATTGTGAAATAAATTAGTTCTTTTTAATAATTTTAAGCAAATATTCTCCATATCCACTTTTAAGTAATGGTTCAGCAATCTTTTCAAGTTGGTTTTCGTTAATATATCCCATTCTGTAGGCAACTTCTTCTATACAGCCAATTTTTAAACCTTGCCTGTCTTCAATAACCTGGACAAACTGAGCTGCCTGGATAAGAGAAGAAAAAGTTCCTGTGTCCAGCCATGCTGTGCCTCGATTTAATATACTGACTTTTAACTTTCCTTTTTCAAGATAATGCTTATTGACATCAGTAATCTCATATTCACCTCTTTTGCTGGGTTTTAATTTTTTAGCAATATCAACAACACTGTTATCATAAAAATACAAACCCGGTACAGCAAAATTAGATTTAGGATTTTCAGGTTTCTCTTCTATGCTGAGAGCCATATTGTCCTTATCAAAATCCACAACTCCATACCTTTGAGGATCGCTGACATGATATGCAAAGACTACGCCTCCGTCAGGATTCATATTCTCCTGTAATGATTTGTGAAAGCCGCTGCCATAGAATATATTATCACCAAGAACAAGAGCAACACTGTCATCACCGATAAATTCCTCACCAATAACAAAAGCCTGGGCAAGTCCATTAGGCACATGTTGCACTGCATATGAAAAACTACAACCCAGGCTTGATCCATCACCCAGCAGATTTTCAAAAAGTGGTGTATCCTGGGGTGTTGAAATAATCAGTATATCTTTTATACCGGCCATCATTAATACAGATAATGGATAGTATATCATAGGCTTGTCATATACAGGCATAAGCTGCTTACTCATTGTTTGAGTAATAGGATAAAGTCTTGTTCCTGAGCCACCTGCCAGAATGATTCCTTTCATAAATCAAATTTTTGGAAGTAAAAAATATTAAAACACAAGCAAAGGTAAAAAAATCAATAATATTCCATTTAGTCAATACTTTGAAATATTAAAGCAATTGCTTATTTCATAATTATTCATCGCAATCCCTCTTTTTTCTTCTTCTTCTCTTTTTGGAAGGAGGTGCTAAAGCGCTATCACTGTTTGCAAACGGGCCTGATGATCTTTTATGGATCGACAATAATACAGAAGGCAACAATAACAAGTTAGATGTTAGTGCTACTGTAAGTGTAAAGGCAATCAAATACCCTAAAGCCTGCGTGCCTCCGAAAGAAGATGCAGTGAAAATAATAAAACCAAAAAACAACACCACAAAAGTGTATATCATACTAACTCCGCTTTCTTTAAGTGCGCAGATAACAGCATGCTTTATATTATAATTATTAAATTTTAACTCCTGCCTGAATTTCGCAAGGAACAAAATCGAATTATCTACGGAAATACCTAATGCTATACTAAATATAATTATGGTGGAAGGCTTTATTGGAATTTCGAAATAACCCATCATTGCTGCTGTCAATATTTGGGGAAACAAATTTGGCAGCAATGAAATGAAAACCATTTTCCATTTATTAAATAGCATGGCAATAAGTATGGAAATAATTATAATTGCCAAAAGAAGGCTTATAAGCAGATTTTTAATAAGGTATTCAGTTCCTTTTAGAAAAACCAGGCTTGTACCTGTAAGGCTCACATCGTATTGCTCGGGATTAAATATAGAATCAATAGCAGGCCTTAATTCATTCTTAATTCTGTCAATTTCCTTGGTGCCCAGGTTAGCCATTTGAACCGACACCCTTGTAACCTGCATTGCACTATCAGCCAAAGACTTCAAATATTCATTACCAATACTTTTTTCCGGCAGGTACGACATTATAAAATTTCTCTCATGTCTGTTTGGCAACTCATACATCTGAGGATTGCCCCTGTAAAAACCCTGCTTTGCAAATTTAAATAATTCGGCCATTGACAACGGCTTTGATAATTCAGGGTATTCTGCAAGGAGTTTCTGTAATTTTTCAATTTTTTGAAGTGTAGAAGGATGTATAACTCCCTGGGCTCTTTTTGTATCTATCATTATTTCAAGGGGCATTATACCATTAAATTGCTTTTCAAAAAACAAAATATCCTTATAAATGGGGTCACGCTTGGGTATATCATCAACAATAGTTCCGGAGGTTGTCAGCCTTGTGATACCCAATATGCCTACAACAAGCAAAAGAGCAGCTCCGGTATAAACAGCAGCCCTGTGGTTTAACACCACGAAAACTACTCTTTGAATAATATTTCTGATAAACTTTTTGTCAAGATGCTTTACATGCCTATGCTTTGGTGCAGGGAGATAACTATAAAATATAGGTATTAGTGTTGTCGTTAATAAAAATGTAAAAATGATGTTAATAGAAGCTACAACACCAAACTCAACCAGCACTTTATTGCCTGTTACAATAAATGCAGCGAAACCCACGGCAGTAGTTGCATTAGTAAGCATAGTTGCATTTCCGATACGCCTGACAACCAGGGCCAATGATTTTGTTTTATTGCCGTGGCATTTATACTCATTATGATATTTATTGAGCAGGAAAATACAGTTTTCAACACCTATAACAATCAATAAAGGAGGGATTATTCCTGTTAGAACAGTTAGTTTATATCCAAACAAACTTATAAGCCCCAGTGCCCAAATTACACCAATAAGAACAATTATCATAGGGAAGAAAAAAGCCTTAAAAGACCTGAAGAAATAAAACAAAGCCAATGATGCTACAATCATTGCCAGAATAATAAATAATTTCAGTTCCTCTCTGACAGTAAGTGAAGTTTTTGTTCTTATGTATGGCAAACCACTTCTATAAACTCTCAGGCCGGTTTTTTCCTCAAATTCTTCTGAGAGCTCATCAACCTTCTGAATCAGCGGCTCTCTTTGCCCGGAATTTAAAACTTCCTCACTTAAAGTAATGGCAGATAAAAAAGCACCTGTTTTACGATTATACAGTATGCCATCATAAAAAGGCAAATTATACACTATGTTCAATAATGAATCCAATTCTTTCTGAGATGAAGGGCGGCCGCTAAAAACAGCTCTCAGCTCCAGCTTTTTAATGCTGTCATTACGTGCAATGCGCATTATATTAGGCATCCCGAGATAAGCATTAACCCCGTCGAGTTCATTAAATGACTCGTGAATATCATACCAATGATTAAAAGTTTCAAGCTCAGAAGTCTTTTCACCGGAAACAGAGATAAACATTATATTACCATCTTCTCCAAAGATTTCAAGAAACTCCTGGTAGTTTTCATAAACAGGATCTGAGGATGGAAGCATTTGAACCAGCTCATGAGATAGTTTCACACCCGATGCATGATATCCCATAAACGCAGTAAACAAGACAACAAAGATAAGTATTGCCAATCGAAACTTAAGAATTATCCTAACAATATGATCCCACATATTTGCTTATAATAATAAACGGCTAAGCTTTAAAAAAATAATTATCTGCAAAATTAAGGTTTTACAATTAAAGATTAAACATTTTTACCATTGGTTTGTATATTAAGTATCAAAATATTTAAATATTATTTATAACCAGGCTTTAAAAAACGCTTTTCATTGATTAATTTTGCGGGTTATTGAAACTTCAAATGCAAAAAAAGAAAAACCAAGATATTAACAAAACAAATTTTCTTGAGGTATATGGTGCCAGGGAGCACAATCTTCAGAATATAAATGTAAGCATTCCCAGGGACACTCTTACTGTTATAACCGGTTTGAGTGGCAGTGGCAAATCATCTTTGTCTTTTGATACTATTTATTCAGAAGGCCAAAGAAGGTATATTGAAACTTTCTCGGCTTATGCACGCCAGTTTTTGGGCAACCTGGAACGCCCTGATGTGGATAAAATCACAGGCTTAAGCCCGGTGATTTCCATAGAACAAAAGACAACATCAAAAAATCCGAGGTCAACAGTTGGAACTATTACGGAAATTTATGATTTTCTAAGGCTTCTTTTTGCCAGGGCTGCCGATGCCTATTCCTATAAGAGTGGCAAAAAGATGATGAAATACACTGATGATGAAATCATCGAACTAATGCTTGAAAAATTTAACGGCAGCACAATGCTCTTGCTTGCGCCTCTCGTCAAAGGAAGAAAAGGGCATTATCGCGAATTATTTGAACATGTCTCAAAACAAGGATTTCTCAGGGTCAGGGTGGATGGAAAAATCAGGGAAATAAATCCGGGCATGCGACTTGACAGATATAAAATCCACGATATCGAATTATTAATTGACAAATTACAAATAAACCCATCAAACAGGAAAAGGATGCTTCAAAGCATTCAGGCCGCCATGAAACAAGGGAAAGGCATGGCTATGCTGACAGATGAAAAGGGTGAGCAGGTGCATTATTTCAGCAGGAACTTAATGTGTCCCGAATCAGGAATATCTTATCCCGACCCGGAACCAAATACTTTTTCCTTTAACTCTCCCTATGGCTCTTGCCCAAAATGCAGCGGACTTGGCAATATAAATATTATTGACCTTAAAAAAATTATTCCCGATAAAAAATTGTCAATAGCAAAAGGCGGGATTGCCCCAATAGGGCCTTATAAAAACTCATGGATATTTAAGCAGATTGAAGCTATCGGGCTCAAGTACGGATTTAACATGGATACTCCCATAAGCAAAATCCCCGAAGAAGCTATCAATACTATACTTTATGGCTCAAATGAAGTGTTTCGGATTAAAAATGAGAAGTTGGGAATAACCAATACTTACGACTTAAACTTCGAAGGTTTAGTAAATTTCATTACAAATCAATATGACGAAAACAGCTCATATTCAATAAAAAAATGGGCTAAAAGTTTTATGACTTATGTTGAATGCCCGGAGTGTAAAGGGAAAAGATTAAAAAAAGAATCGCTGCATTACTATATTGGCAAGTATAACATAAGTGACTTTGCCAATATGGATTTAATCAGTTTAAAAAAGAATATCGATATAGCAGAAAAACAGCTTGACCCAAGAAATAAAAAAATTGCTCATGAAATTATCAGGGAACTAAAAACAAGATTAGGATTTTTATTAGATGTCGGCTTGAATTATTTGTCATTAAACCGTCCGGCAAAAAGCCTTTCAGGAGGTGAGAGCCAGCGAATAAGGCTGGCAACTCAAATTGGCTCGCAACTTACCGGAGTTTTATATATTTTGGATGAACCCAGCATTGGATTACATCACAGGGATAACAACAAACTGATTGAATCATTAAAGAACCTCAGGGATATTGGAAACTCTGTGATAGTTGTTGAACATGACAAGGATATGATAATGTCGGCTGATCATGTGATTGACATTGGCCCCGGGGCAGGAATAAACGGAGGAAAGATCACAGCAGAGGGGACACCCTCTGAAATTCTTAAAAATAAAGATTCAATTACTTCAGCCTATTTGAGAGGCGACAAAGAAATTTCAATACCATTACAGAGAAGACAGGGAAGTGGCCATTCCATTATCCTCAAAGGTGCTAAAGGCAACAACCTTAAAGATGTGAGCCTGGAGCTTCCTCTTGGCAAGTTTGTCTGTGTCACAGGTGTCTCAGGTAGTGGTAAATCAACTTTGATAAATGAAACATTATATCCGATTCTGAGTTCTCATTTTTACCGGTCTATCAACAAACCATATCCTTATGAATCTATTGATGGATTAAAAGAACTTGATAAAGTCATTGAAATTGATCAGTCTCCAATTGGAAGAACACCGAGGTCAAACCCGGCAACTTACACAAAAGTTTTTGATGAAATAAGGAAGTTATTTGCTTCCTTGCCGGAATCACAGGTTAGAGGTTATAAACCGGGAAGATTTAGCTTTAACGTTAAAGGTGGCAGATGCGAAACATGCCAGGGTGGTGGTGTTAAAATTATCGAGATGAACTTTTTACCTGATGTTCATGTGATGTGTGAAAGCTGCCGGGGTAAAAGATATAACAGGGAAACTCTTGAAGTAAGATATAAAGGGAAATCAATTAATGATGTACTGGATTTAAATATTGACCAGGCATTAGGCTTTTTTGAAAACATCCCATATATATATCAAAAAATTAAAACCCTTTCTGATGTAGGTTTAGGGTATATTACACTGGGGCAGAGCAGTACGACATTGTCAGGTGGTGAAGCTCAAAGAGTTAAGTTAGCTGCTGAATTATCTAAAAAAGATACAGGAAAAACAATTTATATATTGGACGAACCTACAACAGGTCTTCATTTTGAAGATATAAGAGTTCTTTTAGATGTGCTTAACAAGCTTGTTGACAAAGGGAATACAGTAGTAGTAATTGAACATAATTCCGATGTAATAAAAGTTGCAGACCATGTTATTGACCTCGGCCCGGAAGGAGGGGAAAAAGGCGGTGAAATAATTGCTTTCGGCACCCCGGAAGAAATATCGAAAAATGACAGAAGTTATACAGCAATATTTTTAAAAGAGATTCTTAAAGAGAACCTTAAAACAAAATAAGTTTTTAAGATTGGTAAGTTATAATGCTGATGTTCTATCTGTTATAACACAATTAATCCGATAGCTCAGGCAAATAAAAATTCATTGTTTCATCAATAATCCATTGATCGTCGTTAAAATCAACCTCAAAAAATTTAATTCTATCATCTTTTAAAACTCCGATAACATTTTGCTCAAAAGGAATTAATCCATCATAATCATCGGGAAGCCTTAGAACAAAATCCTCATAAAACATCCAGCCTTCTTCATCGGTTAAAAAATAAAAGCCAAGCTTGCTGTCACTAACTATACCGATAACCATGGAGCCAATAGAAAAATAGTCATCAATACCTTCGGGTAAAACAAAACTTGCAGTTTCGTCATTTTGCCAGATATACCTGTCGTCCAAATAATAAAATTCAATAATTCCATCATTTTCCACACCTATTACTCCTATTTCCCATGGAAATTTAACCGTCATTATTCTGTCATAATTTTCCGGCATCACGAACATCATTCTGTTTTCTTTTTTCCACAAATTTTGAGCATCAAGGTGATAGAAATCCATGGTATCTTCATGAATTACTCCAATATAACCTAACCCCAATCCTAATACACCACGGTTGCCCTCAGGAATAATAAAAGATGAAACCCTGTCCAGTATCCATTGATTCTTTTCGTTTAAATAATAAACCCTTATTACATCTTTATCTATCACTCCTATTGTGCCCATACCTAAAGAAAGAATATTCCAGGCCGCAGGATTATCCACCTGCTCAATATTTATATTTTGATGAGCCTCTTCTTTACAAGAAACAAAAAACAGGCTAAATAAAAAAGGCAATAATAAAAGCCACAAAAATTTATTTTTCATTTTTCTGATTTTTTAATTAGATAGTATCGTATTTAATAAAAACAGGCCTATAAAACCTGCGTTTTAACACAATTTGTAAAGATAAGCGAATTATGGCCATTTGTCAAAATAATTTTTTATTGAATATGAAAGGCAAGGGTTAAAAGCGCCAAAACAGAACAGCTGCGCTGGCTACGTCTTTATCCTTGTTTATGAGACGACAAAGAGGCTTCAACAACTGTCCCGGCAATTCTTGCACACTTGCAGATTTTCAATGTTTAAAAAAGTTTTAGTGAAATCAATTGTTTATGTAAAACTTTATTTAGATTTGTGAAAATTTTATTGTATTAATTTAAAATTACATATAAAATGGTAGCCCAAATAAAGAAGAAATTAAATGAATCAAAATTTACAAGGTGGTTTGTTTTGTTTTTAGCCAGTTTTACAATGGCAACAAACTACTATTTTTATGATGCATTAGCTCCCCTTCAGGATTTGCTGAGGCTAAACCTTGGATTTTCATCATCAGATTATGGCTTGTTTATTTCTGCTTATTCTGTTCCCAATGTGTTCTTATTCATGGCTATAATTGGCGGTATTATCCTGGATAAGATCGGAATACGAATAACCGGATTTTCCTTTGTTTTTTTAATGGGAATTGGAGCCACCATAACTGCATATGGTTCGTCTGATATGTTTCTGGATGGTGGTTTTGGTTATGCATTTATGGATTCCTTTTTAACAGGTTATTCTCCGGCTTTGAAAATGATGTACCTTGGTTTCTTCATCTTTGGTTTGGGTGCTGAAACAAGTATTGTCGTTTTGTCAAAAATTGTTGTTAAATGGTTTAAAGGCAAAGAGTTGGCACTGGCTCTTGGAATGAACTTAGCTATTGGCCGTCTTGGGGCTGCCCTGGCATTAACACTTTCGCCAAGATTGGTTTATCCTGAATGGACAACGGCCGTTTGGTTTGGTGTTTTATTGCTTTGGATAGGACTTTTGGCATTCCTTATTTATATGTTTATTGATCGTAAACTTGATAAACAAACCAAGATTAGTGTTAAAGACCCGGAAGATGAATTCCACTGGAAAGACCTTAAGGATCTTGTTACAAACAGATCAGTTATTTTTATCACTTTGCTATGTGTTACTTTCTATTCGGCTGTTTTTCCTTTTATAAAATTTGCACCCGATCTGCTGATGAATAAATATTCCATGGCAAGGCATGTTGCCGGCGATGTTACATCATATCTAATGTATGGTACTATTTTACTTACTCCTTTGTTTGGTTGGATTTGCGATTATAAAGGCAAAAGCGCCACATTAATGTATCTGGGGTCAGCCTTGCTGATTATTGCTCATCTTATGTTCGCAAAGACTTATATTGAGCCACGTATCCCGATTCTGCTCCTGGGAATTCCTTTCTCACTGGTTCCTGCTGCTATGTGGCCTGCCGTAGCTAAAATTGTAAAAGAAAGTAAGATAGGAACAGCTTATGGTTTTATGTTCTCAGTTCAGAACCTTGGTTTATGGGCTTTTCCAATTATCATAGGTACTGTTGTTGATTCATCAAATCCTAATTATCGTACCGAACTGGACTCTGAGAAATTTGAGACTGTGCAGGAACAAAACATGAGTTATCAAGGTGAATATATTGACAAAGATGGCAACCCAATAGCCAATAAGGAAATTAATGTTACAACAGCAGTGTTTAGAGACAGCATAAGCGGTGAAATTGTATGGCGTGAAGGCCATGAGGTGACAACTGATGAAGAAGGTAAGTATGATATTGAGATAGGAAAAGGAGATGTTATTCTTAATGTTGACATAACGCAGATTGTTGACACTGTTGATTATTGTGCAAAACTAAGCTTGCAAAAAAACAATGATACTATTGTGATTTATAATGATGATCTTGTTTATGATGAGAATTTCCATTTTAAATCAGTGGTTTATAAATCATTTGAAGACCTCTATAACAGCAGGCACAAGGGAACATTAAGCATTTATGATTCTTCCTCCAACAAAAAAATATGGGAGGAGAATGCAAGGTTTTACATTGATGATCAGGGAAATTTCGATATTGTACTGGGTTATGGAAGGCTTGTTTATGCCGATCCGGATTACTTTGGCCTGAATTTCAGAAAACATGAAGCAGAGATAGTAAAACCACTCGATTATACCAACCCAATGCTTGTTTTTGCTGCATTAGGGGTGTTCGGTTTATTGTTTGCATTCTTACTAAAACGTGAGGATAAAACCTCTGGTTATGGATTGGAACTGCCAAATAAGAAAAAATAGCAGCTTAAAACAATCAATTAGTGTAAATCCAGTTCATGCCTCATATAGATGAGATGTTCCATGGTTTTCAGGATTTCTGTTGTGTATTCGTTTACTGCTTTTACACTTCCCGGTAAAGTATAGATCAGAGAATTTCTAATCAAGCCGGCAACTCCTCTGCTTAGAAGTGCATTTGGCTTTTCTGCGCCATACTTCATCCTGATCATTTCCATAATGCCGGGTATCTCTTTGTCGAGCATCGGCTGTATTGTATCTACAGTAATATCCCTGCGTCCAATGCCTGTGCCACCGGTTGTAAAAATTGCATCATATTCGTTATATACTGCTTTTTCTATTAATAAGCTTAAGTTATCCGCATCATCAGGTATAATGGTGTGGTCGATTTCAATATTTCTTGGTTTGTTTTCGTAGAAAGAATTTAAAATCTCAATAATCCTGGGGCCGCTGCGATCTTCATATTCCCCTCTACTGGCTCTGTCACTCAAAGTAACTACATAAAAACGGAATGGCCTTGGCCTGTATTCCAGGATGTCGCCTTCAGTAACTTCGCCACCCTTAATTACCCTGGCAAAGATTCCTTCTTTAGGCATAACACAACTGCCTACTTCCCTGAATATAGCGCAGGATGAACCATGGCACTCTTTGCCTATCTGTGTTACCTCCAGCTCTACTTTCTTACCTATAAAACGATCAAGAGGTGAAGTTTTAATTAACTCCAGGCCTTCTGTTGTAATGTTTTCTGCAAATTCTCCAAAAGCAATATCCCTGTTTGCCTTTTTTGAAAAACGATCAACGCTTTCTTTGCCTAAAAGGCTCACTTGCCTGTGCCAGGGGCCCGAATGAGCATCATTTGCTACTCCGTTCTGATCAAGAATTATCTTTTTAACAGGTTTTTTTATTGTACCTTTTTCTTCCGATATGTTTACTGATAATATTTTAATTTCCATATTCGTGATGTTTTTCCTTATAATATTGAAGTTATTATCCTATAATTTTTAAAAAATATATTGCAAATATTAGCTCTTTGATTTTTCAACTAAATAGACATTTTCGATAAGCATCTTTTTATCAACAGCCTTGCACATGTCGTATATTGTAAGTAAGGAAATGTTAACTGCTGTTAGAGCCTCCATCTCTATTCCTGTTTGTCCGTTGCATTTTACTGTTGATATAACGGTGACGCCATTTTCTTCAAGACTAGCTTTTACATCAACTTTTGTGATTGCAAGCGGATGGCATAAAGGTATCAGCTCGCTTGTTTTTTTTGCTGCCTGTATTCCTGCAATTTCAGCAATCGTCAAAACATCACCTTTTTTAAGGCTGTTTTCTTTTATAAGTTTAACAGTTTCCGGGTTTAACTTTATAAAACCTTTTGCAGTTGCAATTCTTTGCTGAATTGGCTTGTGCCCGACATCAACCATATTGGCCTTGCCTTTGTCATCAATATGTGAAAATTTTGCCATGTTTTTTCTTTTTAAAAAAAATTTTAACCGCCAATATTATAAAAACAACTGTTATTGCTGATAGAACCTTTTTCCGGTTTGGCATTCAAAGCAAGTTTTATCGCTTCTTTAATTCCAAGTTTCCTGATGTCAAATTCAATATCACTAAACAGGCATGGTTTCATTTTGCCGTCACTGGTTAATCTGAGCCTGTTGCAATTGCGGCAATCTCCACCGGCACCACCGTGAACAATTCCAAAATGCCCGGTTTTGAGATCCATTTGTTCAATAAACCTCGCCTGGAGGCCGTTTTCAAGGCAGTAGTTTTTTACTGCAACAGCATCCGGCTCGTCTTCACTGCTTTTTATTACGCAATTTATTTTTATTGGGCTAAGTCCTGCTAGCTTTGCTGCTTCTATACCTTTGAAAACCTTATCCAGCTCTCCCCCACCGGTCATTATTCTGTATTTTTCCGGATCAAGAGTATCCATGCTGATATTTACGCGATGCAGGCCTGCATCAGAGAGTCCTTCTGCAAATTTATCCAGTAAAATCCCGTTTGTAGTCATTGCGATATCTTTAACTCCGTTTACTGAAGATATCATTTCTACAAGCTGAACAATATTTTTTCTCACAAGTGGCTCTCCGCCGGTAAGCCTTATTTTATCAATTCCCATGGATACAGAAACTGATACAACCTCTTTAATTTCTTCAAAGCTGATAATCTCTTCAGGGCTTTTATGCACAAAAGCTCCATCGGGCGTACAATACTTACATCTCAGGTTGCAACGGTCAGTTACAGATATTCTCAGATAGTTTATTTTTCTGTTAAAACGGTCTAACATCTACCGGCTCTCCTTTCTTTAATTCAAAAACATCTTTAGGAACAGATATCAATCCATGAGCATGACAGATAGCATGGATATGTGCTGAGCCATGATAATCAACAGGTTTTGCACCTTCATCATCTATTATTGCAGGTAAAAATTCCAGCCTGTCAGCCTTTTTTCTTTTTATATCAACTGCAAGAGGTATTCTAAATGACTGTTTTTTATAATCATATCCCATCATCTTATAAAGCAATGGTTTTGCAAACATTTCAAAATTTATAAATGAAGATACAGGATTTCCGGGAAGGCCAAAAATATATGAATTTGCAGTTTTACCAAAAACAGTTGGTTTGCCCGGTTTTATAGCCACCTTTTGAAACAAAATATCCACATTATTCTTTTTCATAATTTTTGGCACAAAATCAAAATCACCCATCGACACACCACCTGTTAGTATTACCATGTCATTTTCTGACAGTGCCTTGCTAATAGCTTCATCTGTCGCTTTTTCATCATCAGGAATTATTCCCATATAGTTGGGAGTGCAGTTCATCTCATTGACCTGTGCAATTAGTTGGTATGCATTGCTGTTCCTTATTTTGCCCTTGCCCGGCTTTTCGTTAGGCTCAACCAGTTCGTCGCCGGTTGACATAATAGCTACTCTTGGCTTTTTTGCAACTAAAGGATTATTGCAACCAACAGCCGCAAAAGTTGCAATATGCTGAGCTTTTATAAGCATTCCTTTGCTCCAGATCAAATCGCCTACCTTAACATCTTCCGCTTTTATTGCAATATTTGGGTTGGTCTTTTCTTTGATAAACTTTATTTTGTTTTCTCCTGTTTCTTCTGTATGCTCAACCATAAGGATTACATCCGCAGCTTCCGGAACCATCGCGCCGGTCATTATTTTAGTGCATTTTCCTTCTGAAATCTTCTTTGTTGGTACATCCCCGGCAGCAATGAGTTCAAGTACTTCGAGTTCTTTGTGTACGTCCTCTTTTCGGCAAGCATAACCGTCAACTGCCGCTTTGTTAAAAGGAGGCATGTCTATGTCGGAGTGAATATCTTCAGCCAAAACCCTGTTCAAAGACTCATTAAGGCTAACTCTCTCTGTTCCGGCTTGGCGAACATCTTTTAAAACAAGTTGTAATGCATTGTCAAAGCTGATCATAACTTTTTGTTATAAATATTTCTTATAAAGATTAGAAAAGTCTTGCTTGTTTTTTTAAAGCACAAAGGTACTCAATTTATAGGTTCTTTTTCGTTCAAAAGGGCTATAAAAAAACATAAAAGGATTAACTTATGAAGGCAATAATTTTTTAATACTGTATGAAAAAATTCCACGTAAAGCTTGTAAGAATTCCATGCAAAGCCGCCAAATTTAAACGCAAAAGAGTTCGCAAAGGATGTAACTATTTATTGACAGCAAATGTGATAATGTATTTAACTTTTTGTTAAATTTCCTTGTAAAGAAAAGTTATGTTTACTTTTATTCTAACTTTAAAAACATGTTATCTCCATACTTTTTGCAGACTGATTCATTCTCTGTTGCTTTCTTTACGTTTTTAGCCTGAATTTACCTTTGCGTGTTTTGCTAGGAATAAATAATTAAAAGCACATAGGGCGTCACATAATAATTATACCCTTAACTTATGTCATCTACATCAATGATATGGTAATCATTATCGAGCGTATTTATGCTAAGCAATTTGTTTCTTAAAAGAGTTCCTTTATTGGTAAAAAACTTAATCACTTCTGCAACCTCAAGTGATGCAGTTAGTGCAGGAGTAAATGAAGGATTACCCAGATCCTGCTCTATGCCTTTGTTCTCATCTGTGTCATAGATCATCTCAAAAAGTTTA
>JAWOBS010000343.1:0-3510 GCA_046484145.1 Bacteroidales bacterium | reverse complement strand
CCGAAAGCTGTTATTATGCGGTAATGGAGGCAGCGCTGCAGATGCTCAGCACCTGGCTGCAGAGTTTTCCGGCAGGTACTACCTTGATCGCCCTGCCCTTAATGCAGAAGCCTTGCATGTTAATAGTTCGTTTCTGACTGCTGCAAGCAATGATTTTGGCTTTGAAAAAGCTTATGCACGCATGATTGATGCAATTGGCGAAAATGGCGATGTGCTTATCGCCATTTCAACATCAGGAAATTCACTGAATATCCTGGAGGCAATTAATGAGGCAAAAGAACGTCAGATTTTTGTTATCGGACTTACAGGTAAAACAGGAGGGAAGATGAAAAATATGTGCGACATTATGATTAACGTCCCCTCAGAAGATACACCTCGTATCCAGGAAGCTCATATTTTGATAGGACATATTATTTGTGAAATGGTGGAAAAAGAATTATTCGGTGAAAAATAGATAGAATATGCATAAGAGATTTTTACCGGATTCCGACTGGAGCTTATTCCTTGACCGTGACGGGGTTTTAAATAAAAGGTTAATGGATGATTATATTAAAATCCCGGAAGATTTTGTTTGGATAGAAGGTGTGTTGGAAAGTTTTCCCTTTTTATCCGGGCTGTTTAAAAGGATTGTTGTTGTTACCAACCAGCAAGGAATTGGGAAAGGCTTAATGAGCGAAAGTGATCTTGAAAAGATTCATGAAAAAATGAAATCGGATGTTGTAAAGGCAGGTGGAAGAATTGATAATATCTATTTCGCGCCTCAGCTCCGGGAAGAAAACAGCTACTTTAGGAAACCTAATATTGGAATGGCGGTTAAAGCAAAAAAAGATTTTCCTGATATTAAGTTTAAAAAATCTGTTATGGTTGGTGATACATATAATGATATGCTTTTTGGCAAAAGAATGAATATGAAAACTGTACTTATAGCTGAACAAGACAATAAACTAAGCAGTGAAGTGAATTTAGTAGATTTTTGTTTTCCTTCTTTAAAGGAGCTTGCAGATTTTCTAAAGGAAATAAAAAAATAGTTGCTTTTTATTTGATGAAGTTTTATGATTGATTTAGTATTTTAGCATAATTGTTATAATTAATTTTAAATAATAATATGTTTAGAATTTTGTTTTAATAATAAGGAATTTCATTTTTTTTAAAAGTATATTATAATTTAAATACAGATAAGTTTTAGAATGTTTTAATTAAAGTTTGTTTATAATGAATAAAATTATTTCGGTAATATTATTAATGTTTTTTTGTTCCGGCATATCTGCTTTGGCACAGGAAGATAATAATAAATATAATCAATTTGACGAACAGGGCAGAAGACAAGGGATTTGGTATAGCTATTTTAAGGATGGAGGAATGCGTTACCAGGGTGAATTTGTTGATGATAAGCCTGTTGGTGTTTTTTATTATTATTTTCCTGAAGGCGAAATTAGGGCAGAAATAAACCACAATACTGATGAAATTGAAGAGAAAAATGCTTCCAAGGCAACATTTTATCATAAAAATGGGAATATTAGTTCGGAAGGCTTTTACGTAAATAAAGAAAGACACGGTTTATGGAGGTTTTTTAATGAAAAAGGAAATATTATTTCTGAAAATTATTATCATCACGGACAGAATCATGGTGTCTGGAAAGTTTACTACTCACATGGAAAAGTTGCTGAAATAGTTACATGGCACTACGGTGAAAAACATGGAGAGTGGAAGAGGTTTTATGAAAACGGAGAGATTAATGTTAGTACACAATTCGAACATGATGAACTATCCGGAAAATATATGGTTTATTATAATAATGGCAACAATAATATTATTGGCTTATATAAAAATAACCTGCCTCATTCTACCTGGACATTTTTCACTAAAAAAGGCGAAAAACAAAAAGTAGTTGTTTATGATGAGGGTAAAATTGTGGATGAAACAATTTATATTGAAGAACCTGAAGAAAAAATGGAGAAAATAAGGCCGGGAGATGAACCTCTCAATGAAGAAGAAAGAAAAAAATTTCAGGGTTTTTAATTTTATCATATAATGCAAAATAAAAGGGTTTTAATGGCCATGAGTGGTGGCTTGGACAGTAGCGTTGCTGCATTAATGCTTCATAATGAAGGTTATGAAGTTATTGGTATAACAATGAAAACCTGGGAATACTCGCAAAGTTGCTCTGCTAAAGAAACCGGTTGTTGTAGCCTTGATTCAATAAATGATGCACGTAATGTGGCTGTTTCTATGGGGTTTCCTCATTATGTGATTGATCTTAGAGAAGAGTTTAACAGTTTTATTGTTTCTGATTTTGTTGATCAATATCTCAAAGGACGAACCCCTAATCCTTGTGTTTTATGTAATACACATATTAAATGGTCTGCTTTGCTTAAAAGAGCCGATGAGCTTAAGTGTGATTTTATTGCTACCGGCCATTATGCCCGGGTAAAACAATCTAATGGAAGATATTATCTGAGCAAAGGTGCTGATGAGAAAAAAGATCAGTCGTACGTTTTATGGGGATTACAGCAGGATCAGCTTAAACGGACCTTGTTCCCCCTTGGAAAATATACAAAGGATAAGATAAGGAAAATGGCTAAAGAATTCGGTTTTGAGGATATTGCACAAAAGAAAGAAAGTTTTGAGATCTGCTTCATCCCTGATGATGATTACCGGAGATTTCTCAAAGAAATGATTCCCGGTTTAGAAAAAAAGGTTGATGGAGGTGATTTTGTGGATATAAAGGGCAAAATACTGGGAAAGCATAAAGGTTATCCTTTTTATACTATTGGACAACGGAAAGGGCTTAATATTGCTTTAGGCCATCCTATGTACGTAAAGGAAATTAATGCAGAAAGCAATACTATTGTTTTGGCTGAAAAAAAAGATCTGAGTTGCAGTGAGTTTTATATCAGTGGCTTTAATAATATGAAGTATAGCAGTATTCCGAGTGGTTTTAAAGCTCTTGTAAAAATAAGATATAAAGATAAGGGGTCATTTGCAAAGCTTTTTCCCCAGGATAATGGACTTATTAAAGTTGAGCTGGAAAGTCCGGTATCTGCCGTAACACCCGGACAATCTGCTGTTGCTTATGAAAATGATGATCTTGTTGGTGGAGGGTTTATTGAAGCCTAAACTGTATTAAATTATTTTTCTTATGCTAAGAATCAAAGACATAGTTTATTTAATAATTTTTGCCGGGCTTATTTTTTCTACTTCGTGTAAAGAGGAGATAGCCGAGCCGGTAAATCTGCATCACGACTATTTTCCTTCTGAAATAGGGCATTATATTGTTTATGAGGTTGATTCAATTGTTTATGATGATTTTACACAAACTGTTGATACTTTTTATTACCAGGTTAAAGAGCTCATCGAAAGTGAATTCACAGATGGCGATGGTCAGAAATCGATGAGGCTGGAAAGATATATCAGATTCTCAACTGAAGATGAATGGTTGATTAAAAATATTTGGAAATCAAGACTTACAGAGGCGAAAGCTACTAAAACCGAGGAAAATATTACTTATTT
>JAWOBS010000320.1:0-3750 GCA_046484145.1 Bacteroidales bacterium | reverse complement strand
TTACAAATCACTTTCCCGCAACTTTTGGCATGCTACGCAAGAAAGCTTAAAATATTATTTCAATTCAACGACCACAGTGCAACAAATAAGTAAGTCAATAATTATTAAATTAAAACAAACCAATTATGAAAAAAGTGATGACACCTTTCGCTCTAATGCTAAGCCTGTTTTTATTGTTTAACCTGAACTCTTTTGAAGTTAATGCTGCAGCGAAATTTGCAAGTGCTAAGAATGTATCCGATGATTCTACTGATTTGGAAGGAATGGTGAGAGCCAATATGATGGGCAATTATTTTTCCAGAATAAACCTGAATCAGCTAAAAGAAGATGATAAAGGAGTTGCTATTAAAAATGGCATTGAAGATGCAAAAGATCAGATGACTACCATCCAATTTTTGCTTACAGATTTAAGTAAAAATAATAACGTACAAGTGCGTGAATATGTATATGATCAATTGCTTAAGGCAGAATTGAAAAAGGTTAGCGGTTTTTTAGGCAAGGCTGCACTTAACTCTGTTTTTGATAATCACTCTGAGCCAAATGCCAACTTAAAAAAGAAAGTACAAGACATAAAGAAAAAAATGCAATAGATTTTCAGCTTGTTTGCTAAGGTAGCTACTTTAGCAATGAGAAAATCTGAAAAGGTTTACGCATATCCTAATCAATGATTAGAGTATGCGTTTTTTTGTGGAATAATTTTTAAAAAAACAATGCGAAAAGGAGACGGTAGAGTTTCACACAGAATTATTGAGAATAATATATTTCTTTTTTGTATTTTGTATAATGCAAAATATTATTAAATTTGCCTTTTAGAAAAGTCAATTTATCATGGATAAGCTTAAAGAGTTATCAAAAAAGCGTTTGAATGAGTTAAACTTTGAATTTAAGCGCTACTTATATAATCAGGTATCATGGGATAGCAGATTTATTGCTATTTTAGGCGCCAGAGGTGTAGGCAAAACTACTATGTTGCTGCAACGAATGAAAGAAATCAGTAGCGAAGATGCCATATATGTTAGTCTTGATACCTTTTACTTTGTAGAGAATAAATTGGTTGACTTTGTTGAAGAGTTTACCCGCAGAGGTGGCCGCTTTTTATTTCTTGATGAAGTACACAAATACCAGAACTGGTCACAGGAATTGAAAAATATTTATGATTTTTTCCCGGAATTGAAAATAGTTTTAACAAGTTCATCCGCTCTTGAAATATATAAAGGCCAATATGACCTGAGCAGAAGATTACTTACATATAATCTTCAAGGCCTGTCATTTCGAGAATATTTGATATTGAAACACAAAATAGAGGTGCCTCTTTTAAAACTAGATCAAATCCTAGAGGATGAAAATCTGAATACTGAGGAAATTCTTAGACAAATAAGGCCATATAAATACTTATCGGATTATTTGCAAAAAGGTTATTATCCCTTTGCGCTTGAAGATGAGCAAAATTATCATAGTAAACTGTTAAATGCTATCAATATTGTTTTAGAATCTGATTTGCCAGCTACAAATCATATTGATTATTATGCTGTTATGAAACTTAAGAAATTGCTTTATATTCTCTCACGAATAGTACCCTATATCCCAAATGTAAGTGAGCTTGCACGGCAGGCTGGCACTACCAGGGACACAGTATTGAAATACCTTTCTTTATTGCATCAGGCACATATTGTTCGTTGGCTTACATCAGATGCATATGGAATTAATTTTCTGAATAAACCTGATAAGATATATTTGGAAAATACTAATATAGCAGCGGCTTTGAATTATGAAAGTCAGGCAATGAATGAAGGTAATTTGAGAGAGACATTTCTGCTTAACCAGCTTTCAGCTTTTCACGATGTAAGATATCCAGTCAAAGGTGATTTTTTGGTTGATGATAAGTGGATACTTGAAGCAGGAGGCAAATCAAAAACACAGAAACAAATATATAATCTTGATAACGCCTACATTGTAGCTGATGACATGGAATATCGGGTCGGACGCAAAATACCTTTATGGTTATTTGGATTAATTTATTAATTGTAACATTTGTGTTTCTGTTGTGCTTTCATTGAGTTTTTTGTGAAATAGTTTTTTTAAAAAAGTAGTTACACAAAGTTCCACAAATGATACAGAGTTTCTCAAAGGCTTATTGAAGTAATATTTATTAATCTTAAATATCCTCAATCCCGATATCCTAAACTTCATTAGCACATTTGCACATTAGCACATTTACTCATTTACACATTATCTTAAATCTTACAAATCTTTAATCCCAACTCCTGGATATTTGCGACGATTTTTTACGCTTCTCCCAGCCTTCTTATATTAAAATTTTTTTCACAAATAATTAATACTTTTGTTTCATATACATTTAAGAAATGTTATTTTTGAAGGCAGAACTGTTTAGTCTAATTTCATTTTATAATAATCCGGCAAAACAATAAAGAAAAATAAAGCAATTATAATTAAACCAACCATCTAATCAATCAAATATGGATGCTCACATCTTAGTAATCAATCCCGGTTCAACATCTACAAAAATTGCAGTTTTTAAAAACAGGCAGGAGAAATTGCTTCTAAACGTAAAGCACAATAAAGAAGAGTTAGAAATATTCGAAAAAATTGCTGATCAGTTTGAGTTTAGAAAAAATAAAGTAAAGGAAGTCTTGATTAAGGCAGGGATTGATATTGCTTCTATAAATATTTGTGTAGGAAGGGGCGGGCTTTTAAAGCCTATGCCCGGTGGTGCGTATAAGGTAAATGACAACCTGATTCGTGATATTCAAAATCCTATGGGAGAGCATGAGTCAAATCTTGGAGGCGTTATTGCGTTTGAGCTGGCTAAGGAGATAGGTGGAAATGCATTTGCAATGATTGTCGACCCAACCTGTGTTGATGAGATGGATGAAATAGCCAGGATTTCAGGTATGCCTGATGTGCCAAGAAGAAGTTTTCTGCATGCTCTTAATCAAAAAGCTATCGCAAGAATATTTGCAAAGGAAAATAATACAAGGTATGAAGATATTAATGTTATTGTAGCCCATATGGGGGGCGGCGTTTCTGTTGGTGCTCATCGTAAAGGGAAAGTCATAGATGTAAATAACGGACTCAACGGCGATGGGCCTATGTCACCGGAAAGAAGCGGCGGAGTGCCAATCGGACAGCTTGTGGATTTATGCTTCTCAGGAGATTTTTCACATGATGAGATAAAAAACAAAATAAAAGGAGAGGGAGGATTGTATGCCTATCTTGGGACTAGCGATGCTCTTGAAGTTGAGGATCGGATAAGGAAAGGAGATAAATATGCAGAGTTGATATATATGGCTTTAGCATACCAGGTAGCAAAGGAAATAGGCGGTCTGTCAACAGTTTTGAAAGGTGAAGTTGATGGAATATTGCTTACCGGAGGATTAGCTTATGGACCTGATTTAACGAATGATATTTCTGAAAGGGTTAAGCACCTGGGAGTTGTTAAATCATACCCCGGTGAAGGCGAAATGGAAGCAATGGCAATGAATGCTTTTATGGTGTTTTCAGGAGAAATAGATTTGAAAGATTATGTTTGAGTCAGGTATCGGGTATCGGGTATCGGGTATCGGGTATCAGGTATCGGGTGTCAGGTATCAGGTATCGGGTGTCAGGTATCGGGTGTCAGGTATCAGGTGTCAGGATTTAGAATAATGAATTAAAAACCAAAATAAAACTTAAGATCATGAAATATGAAATTTTAAAAATCGACATTCAGGAGGAGATAGCTGTTGTAAC
>JAWOBS010000282.1:0-4631 GCA_046484145.1 Bacteroidales bacterium | reverse complement strand
ACTTGTTTGATAAATTACGCGCCGCCAACAAACAAATCCTCCCATATTTAGATAATTTAAAGACAATTTCAGAGGATATGAAAGATGAACAAAAGCTTTCTATTATTCAAAGCGAATACGAAAGGTTGAGCCACCCGGAACACCCGGTGCGCAGAAATATGGATACTTTGTATGAAGTGGAAGAAGTAAGGGTTATTAGGGAGGCGTTGAAATAATTGCTTTAATAAAAAATGTAATTTTGAAACAATATAGAATATAATTATGAAATCCAAAGGAGCAAAGTTTTATAAAGCTGCATTACAGGCAAATTCCTTCAGATATAATCATGATTATCGGGGAGGTGAGCTATTCGATGAGGATGATTATAATAAAAGAGTTGTTGAACAATGCCAGAAAGAAGGAATAGAAGTTATAGGACTGGCAGAACATGGTAGCGTGGACCTTACAGATAAGCTTCGACAAGAGCTCATAAAAGCCAATATTACCGTTTTCCCAGGTTTTGAATTACAAAGTGCGGAAAAAATTCATATTATTTGCCTGTTTTCTCCCGAAAGTGACAAAACATGGTTAAACCAAATGCTTGGGACCCTTCAGGGAGAAGCATTTGATCCAAACGAAAGAACAGACGTTTCCTCAAATAGATATTGCGATATTGCCCAAAAGGTTTTAGATGCTGGTGGAATTACTTATGCAGCGCATGTTGAAGATGAAAATGGTTTATTAAGAGTAAATGATGGCAGAGGTGGTCACCCTAAAATCTGGAAAGATGAAACATTGGTCCAAGCTGTTCAAATAAATAAGCGCACATTAGATGAACTTGATCAAAAATACAGAAACATCATTAAAAACAAAGACATTAACTATAAACGCAAGCGCAAAGTGGCTGTTATTAACTCTAAAGATATTGACAAGCCGGAAACACTTTCTGATGAATTGGCAACTTGCTGGATTAAGATGGATAAACCCTCAATTGAAGGATTAAGACAGGCTTTTATAGATGGCGACTCCCGTGTACGATTAAATGCTGAAAAACCTGATGATAAACATTCAAAATTGCTGGTATTAAAGATACAATCTGCTTTTTTTTCTGATTTGGAACTGCATTTGAATACCAACCTTAATGCCTTGATTGGCGGGCGTGGAACTGGAAAAAGCACACTTATTGAATGTATAAGGTACGGCTTAGATTTAGAGTTTCATTCCGAGGATTCTAAAAACAGAGCAAGAGGGTTACTTAAAGAAAATTTTCATGACGGAAATATTGAGTTAACTGTTTTTTCTTCACGTTATAATAAAGAATATACAGTTCATCGCATTTATGGACAACCACTGGTAATTAAAAACAGTGATGGAAGTATTTCTAATTTATCTGTCAAAGATATTTTACCAGAAATAGAAATCTATGGGCAAAATGAAATATTTGAATTTGCTGAGAAACCAGAGAACCATGTTAAAATCCTGGAACGATTTTTACCACAGGAAAGCAATCAGATACCTGATATAAAGCGCAGATTATACGAGAATCGTAAAAAACTCATAGAAGCTTTTGATAAGCTTGATGAGTTGGAAAATAAAAAAAACAGAGAAAAACAATTAAAAGAACGGCAGCAAGCGCTTCATCAACTTGGTTTGGATAAAAAATTTAAAGAACAAGATATTTACAACCGGGAACGGGAAAGAATCTTAAACCGTTCTGATAAAGAATATACTGAGATAAATGAAATTGTAGACCAATTAGAAACAATTATCAATGAAACAGATTTACAATATCTGGATGAAAATGCACTTACCGATTTGAATAACAAAGATATACTAAAAAAGCTAAAACCTGTTTGGACTACCTATTTAAACAAAATTAAACAGGCGCTTCAACAAATTAACCAAGCCAATGACGAGTTTAAATCAAGTTCAGATAGTATAAAAAAACAATGGCAACAAAAATTTAATGACTTCACGCAAGAATTTGAAAATTTAATTAAAAAACTACCTGATACAGCAGGAAGAAAAGGAAGCGATATTGCAAAGGAATTTACAAACATTAGCCGTGAATTAGCTGCAGTCCAAGGTATTGCCAATCAATATGATAAACATAAACAATGGAAAGATGAATTACTGAAGCAACGTGACAATCTGCTTTTTGAATTAGATGATGCAGTAATTCAACGTTATAGACAAATAGATAAAAAGGCAAGAAAACTAAATAAAAATGAGTTAAAAGATAAAATGAAAATTGTAGTCAGAAAACATGGCAATCGCAATAATTTAAAAGAATGGATGACAAGTTTACATGGTGTTGGTCCAAGAAAGATTGGGTGGATAGAAGAAAAAGACGATTTAACGGTTAGACAATTAGTTAAGGATATTCAAAGTGAAGATGAAAACATTCTAAAGCAGGAATATGGAATGACAAGTGCAACTTCAGAAGCACTTGTTAAAATATCGAATAAACAACTACTTGAATTAGAAGAATTAGTATTAGAAGAATCTTTGGATATAGTTCTTAATGTTGGTACTTCTAATGAACCTAATTTTAAGAATATAAAAGGATTATCTTCAGGGCAAAAATGTACGGCTATTCTTAATTTACTTTTACTTGAGAGCAAAGACCCGCTAATTATAGACCAGCCTGAAGATAATCTTGATAATACTTTTATTGCAGAAAATATAGTAAATGAATTAAGAAAACAAAAAGAAACTCGTCAGTTTATATTTAGCACGCACAACGCTAACTTACCTGTTTTTGGTGATGCAGAATGGATTGGAGCAATGGAAATTGATGAGGGTAAATCAATAATAAAAGACGAACATATTGGTTCAATAGATAAAGCTAACTTAAGGCCTTTAGTAGAAAATATATTAGAAGGCGGTAAGGAAGCTTTTGAAATGCGTGGATTAAAATATACTTTTTAAAGAAATAAATGCTATGAAATATAATGAGCTGTTAGAAATTTTATCAAATCCCGAAAATTATTATATTGAATTTAAAAGAGATGATGTCCGTCCGGAACATTTGGCTAAAGAAATTGTAGCTTTTGCCAATTTCAGGGGTGGACAGGTTATTCTCGGGGTTGATGACAATACAAAAGAAATAGTAGGTTTAACACGGGATAATTGTGAGGAATGGGTGATGGATACTGTTTTTAACCGTTACATCACACCTTCTATCATTCCATTGTATGAAGAGATCAACACACCTGAAGGCCATAAAGTTGCAGTAATTACTATAGAGCAGGGGACACTAAAACCGTATGCAGTAAAACAAAATAACAGGGAAACAATTTATATTCGTATTGGTAGCATTTCTAAAATTGCTGACAGGGATCAAATGTTAAGAATGAGCCAAGAGGTTGGCCATTACCACTTTGAAATTGCACCAGTATCAGGTACTTCAATTAAAAATTTAGACAAAGAGTTATTTATAGAATTCTATAAAAATACCTATGACGAGCATGTAGGTTCCGATATTGATGATAAAACATTAGAAGAATTGCTTTCCGGATATGATTTAATGGTACAAAGTAGCTTTGGTGAAAAAGTATGCAGCATTGCAGGGTTAATATTATTTGGCAAAAATCCCAACAAATTTTTACCTCAGCATGGAATAAGAGTTCTTCATTACAAAGGGGTTGAAATTTCTTTTGAAAGTGTTTCAGATAAAAATTTTACTGCTCCTATTGGCAGGATATTACAGGATAACGAGCTTGAGCGCAGCGGGTTGGTTGACCATGTAATGCAGCATCTTTCGGAAAAATTGTCTGAAGAAAAAATGGCAGATGATGGTATTACAAGGATAAGAAACTGGGTTATTCCAGAAAGAGTATTACGAGAAGTGATTGTCAACAGTATCATTCACAGGGATTATACCCGAAGTGGAAAAAATGAAATACGTTTGTTTGATAACAGAATTGAATTTGAAAGCCAGGGCAGGCTGCCAAACACCCTAACCATTGATAAAATTAAAGCTGGCCAAAAATACCCGCGTAACCCTTTATTAGTACAACATGCACAATATTTGGGATTAATGGAGCATAAAGGATTAGGTATACGGAAAATTGTTATTGAGAAATTGAAAAACATGGGTTTCCCGGAACCAGAACTTATTGAAACAGATGAGTATTTTAAGGTAATCATAAAAAAGAAAGGATAATTATGGCCAACCCTATTTGTAAGCACATTGGCAAGCCCACACATGCAAACACACAAACCAAAGGCTTGCCAAAGAGCTTACAAAGCCACCCTGATTAACCGCCTTTAAGGGCGGTTTTAAGGTTCCCCTCCCGCAAAAAAAACAAAATAAATTTGTGCATTGTGGACTGGTCAGTAAGGGTTGCGAAGAGAAGGGTTTTAATAAGCTGATATATAAATAGATATAAATTACACCAGCAGCTAACATGCTATAAATCCAATAGCCGCCGTAGCTCGTGGGATAGAAACGCAGATGAATGAAAATTTTGTACTTTTATCGGGCGCCAGTGGAAGCGGCTACTGTATTTATAGCTTTCCGTTATTGCGACACGAGGTCGCATAAATAACTGTTTTACTGAGAACTATGTTCTTTGATAAAACCTGCTGTTCCCTCAGCAGTACCCTACCGGGACAACTGATGTATAGTGCAGCTATTATTGGTTGAA